>CAZEKY010000057.1:0-2508 GCA_964512875.1 uncultured Gammaproteobacteria bacterium | reverse complement strand
TGGGATAAAGGCTGGGAAGTGTTTAGAATGAGAGAAAAAACAGAAGGACAAAGATATATGTTGCAAGAGTACATTGAAAACAAAGAGGATTATCGGGTAATGGTGATTGGTGGCAAAGTCTTAGGGGTAATGAAAAGAGCTACGGGAGAAAATGAAAGATTAAAAAATGTTTTTACAAAAGCCCAGTTGCCAGATTGGGTGTTGGAAAAAGCAATTAAAGCAGCCAAGGTTTGTGGGATTGAAATTGCTGGAGTTGATGTGGTCTTTAAGCAAGGAGTAAAAGATCCCTATTTTTGGGAAGTTAATCGAGCTCCAAACTATGATCGATTTGAAGAGGTGACTGGGATTGATGTGGCCAGTGAAATTGTTAGTTATTTGGCGTCTTTAAGGAAATAAGAAGTGGAAATTCGCTTTAAAAAACAGTAAACTGAAAAAATGAAACTTCTATATGTAGCTTTAATGTCAATGATTCCTCTAATTGAACAAAGAGGAGCAATTCCGATGGGTATTTTATTGTTCGATCTAAATCCTTGGTCAGTTTTTTTTGTAAGCTTACTGGGAAGCATAATTCCAGCACCTTTTATTTTTCTTTTTTTCAACCGAATTTTTGGATGGATGAAGGAAATAAAGGAATTTGATAAATTAACTGATTTTATTGATAAGAAAATTAGAAAAGGAGCTAAAAAAGTTGAGAAGTACATGGAAATAGGTTTAACTATTTTTGTAGGAATCCCTTTGCCAACCACTGGTCTTTGGACAGGAAGTGCCATTGCGGCATTTTTGGGATTAGATTTTAAAAAATCAATGTTTTGTGTATTTTTGGGAGGAGTAATCTCAGCAGTAATAATTACCGTTCTTTCAATGATTGCTCCAGCAATTTTACACGTTAAGGGTATTTAAATTTAAGCGGCTTACTGTTACAATAGGTTTAATTTTAACAAGGGTGATTAGCTCAGTTGGTTAGAGCACTGTCCTGATAAGACAGGGGTCGGAGATTCGAGTTCTCCATCACCCACCAAAAATAGTGGAAGAAACAAGAAAAGACAAGGATTGATAGAATGATATAAATGAAGAGAGTTTTTTTAAGTGTTTTTTTAGTTTTAATGATTTTTTTAGCTTGGGTTTTGACCAGCAAAGGAGAACTTTTAAGCCCACTTTCAGTGAGACAAAAGGAAGAAAAGAAAAGTGAAAGAATGAAAGTGTGGGGTTTTTTACCAAGCTGGATGGTAGGAAAAACAATTGAATATAGCAATGAGGTTGATAGCTTAATTTTTTTGGGAGTTGAAGTTGATAGCGAGGGAAGCTTGCTTTGGGATAGTCAAGGAAAAAAGATTAAAGCTTCAAACTACTTAAAACAAAAAGAAGGAATCTGGCAAAAGGGAGGGAAAAACATTCTGGGAGTTAAGCTGTTTGAAGATGAAAAGCTAAAAAAGTTAATGGCAGATAAAGAGGCACAAGATAACCTGGTCAGACAATTAAAAGAAATTATTAAAGAGGAAAAGTTTGACGGGGTAAATATTGATTTTGAATATCAAGGAGACCCTTTGGCGATAATGTCTGTAGAGAGTTTAGATTTTTTAGCCAAATTAAAAAAAGAAGATTTGGGAGAAATTAGTTTGGATGTTTTTGCCAACACCATTATTAAAGGAAGAGAGGAAAAGCTTAAGCAATTAATAAGTAGTGTTGATATTTTGATTGTGATGGCTTACGACTTTCATCGACCGGGAGTTGATTATGGGGGATCAGTGGCGCCAATTAAGTCTTTGCCGGGAGATAGAAATATTAGTGAAATAATGGACAAAATTGAAGTTTCTAACTTAGATAGAAAGAAAATAGTGATGGCCTATCCGCTTTATGGTTGGGAGTGGAAAACTTACACTAAAGACTTTGAGTCAAAAATAATAAGGGGTTGGTATCAAATGGCTAGTTGGAAAAGGACACAGGAGCTAATTAAAGAAAAAGAGCTAGAGGTCTTTTGGGATGAGTTATCAATGACACCATGGTTAAATTTTGAAGAAAATGGAGAAATTCGTCAGATTTATTTTGAAAATGAAAAAAGTTTAAAGATTAAATTAGATTTAGTTAAAGAAAAAGAGTTGGGTGGGGTGGCTTTTTGGGCGCTGGGTTATGAGGGAGAAGAAAAGATCTGGGATTATGATAATTTTTATCGTTAAAGAGTTAAATTTTAACATTTGTTAATAATAGTTTTTCAAAAAGCTTAGTTTGCTTGATTTTTAGCTTTAAATTTGACTGATTTTAGTCATTGACGAGGGTAGCTAAATTAGGTAGAATACTTCCACTTGTTGAGATGCTAGAAGCCAAAATAAATAATAAAGAAAAATATCGGGTAATAGTATTGCCTGGTTAAGGTTAAGGAGATAAGAGAGAATAATGGCCGAAAGCATCAAGCTTTCGGTTTTTTTATGCCGAAAGAGTACTTTAATTAAGGATCGGCACTTGGGCCTGTGGCTTAGTTGGTTATAGCGCCTCATTTGCAATGAGGAGGTC
>CAZEKY010000056.1:0-2604 GCA_964512875.1 uncultured Gammaproteobacteria bacterium | reverse complement strand
TGCTGTTGCTCTCATCTCTTCTTTAACCTTAGGTAATGCTGGATGTAATCAAAAACCAATAGAAGTAGTTAATGATCCCACCACTCCTATTACTGATGTTAATAAAGAACCTACTACTCCCACTAAACCTTCTACTCCTGATACTAAACCAGTACCTAATACTCCTGAAACTCCTGTAGAAACTAAAAGTGAAATTGAAAAAACCATGGAATCTCTTCCAAACGTTGATGGCTTAACCAAAAGGATAATGTATGGTCAAGTGGTCTATCTGGCAAATTCTGATAATCCTTATAATCTTGAATCTGGAGTTTATGCTGGATTTTATAAGGAAAATGTAGAAGTTGAGGGTGTTAAAACTGGAGGTATTTGTTTACTTCCTGAGGTTGTTATGAATTTAGTTAAAAAAGATACTACTAAAATAGTCATTCCTGTTGCTGTTGAAAATAATGAAGAAAATGCTCCTTTATTAATTTCTAATATTAATTATGAAGGATCAAGCATTGATTTGATTTATGTCAAGTCAAATGATCTTATGAAAATAGTTGCTGCTTGCCCAACAGATGAAGTCATGACCTATTATTCCATGAATTCATATATCGACCGAAAAGATCTTTATTCCAAAATAGCCGGAGATGTCTCCTTCAGTGCTCTTTGGATGTTTCACGAATATGGATTTAACCATGAAATATCAGCAGAAACAAAGTCTTTTTTTCAAAAATATTTTTTTTCAGAGTGCAATATGGAGCTTGGAATAGGAATTAATAGTAACTATGGAGAAATTTTGTCAAATAATCAAGGATCTGCTATTACTTGTAAAGAGATTATTCTTTATACTGGTGACAATGATACTTTTCTTTCATCAACAGTCAAGGATTTATTGATGGTAGAAGACAAGCCTGTTTTTATTAACACTATTCAGCCTGGCATCAAGTAAACAACTGTTATTGTAACTTTCTTTTTTCTAAGTTAATATTAATAGTGAGCTTAAAAAAAGGAATTGTATTTGTCTTATTAGCAATCGTTTCCTTATTGGCCATTTTTGTACTCTTAGATAATTTTTATTTCCATTTATTTTTTAATAAAGCACCAGTAGCTGGAACTTGTTTAATATTAGAGCAAAAATATTGCAATACGGCTAAGTTAACATATGACAGCGATGGAAAGATCCGTAGCATAAATTTTAAAGTCAAAGCTTCTACACCTTTATTCTCTCCATCAACTACCAATATTTCAGGAGGAAAGAGTAATGAAAACAATATAAAATTTATCACTATTGGTAACAACAACCTTGATGCTTCTGAAAATGAAAATATTTGGTATCGAATTTCTTTTGCAGGCGAAGTTAAGGAAATATTTAAAGATAATCTAAAAATTAATAAAGGGGACATTTTTGCTCACACCACTAAAGAGGGCAAAGGTGATAGCTGGGTTTTTCTTAGTGTTGAAAATATTACTTTTAAAAATAAAAAGTTGGAAACAAAAATTAATGAATCAATCATTAAATCTTTACTAAAGGAAAAATGAGCAAATTATTTTTAAACAAATTAAACATTCTTTTACTAAGCATATTATTTCTGCTTGCTAGTAACAAATCGGTATTAGCCCTAATTTTACCAAACACAAGATGCACTGATGTTACCACTGGTTATTGTACCAAGGGTGCTACGGACGCTCTTTGTCCAACTTGCAGGACAACGGCAACTTTGTGTTGTGATACTGCAGGTATTTTGTCTAAAAATTTAGTTACTTGCGAAGAAGACGTTGAAATTAGACATGAATGCGATGTTCTTAGACCAGATGATTGTCGCGACTATCCCGTAATATACTCAATTATCACGATTAGTACAACCAGTGAACAAGTTTGTGAAACAAAAGATACATGTAATAGTGGTGAAACAGGGCTTAGGTATTCAGATTGTGAATGTAATCAGGGTTCAATTTATAAATACTGTTGTGATGCCAATGGTCTTGCAATCACCTGTAACTCAAATGGAACTTGCGGTGATGGTCTTTATTTATGGGATAGCACTGATGCTTATGGAAATTATGTTAGCAGCGCTCCTTGTGTTCCCAAAAACACTTGTAGTGCCACTTGTGTTGCTTCTGGTGGAGTTTCGACCTGTAGTGGTCTAAATAGCACTTCCTTTACTTATACAACCGCCACCGGTAACTGTACCACTTCTGGTGATTTGTGTTGTACCAAAACAGCAATTCCAATAAGATGCACTACAAATTCTGACTGTAACGATAATAGAGATTGTACTACCGACACTTGTATTAATCCCGGATTGACCACTTCCTATTGCACTAATGTTGAAAATGGTTTCTGCACTACCTATAACCTCTATTATTGCTTAACTGATAGTGGCTGTACTGCTACTAGTGATAAATATACTCAAAATGCTACTGGTATTGCTTCTTGTCAAAGTAATTTAGCTACCTATTATCCAGGTGAAACCACTGGTGTTTGTTATATTGAAAACAGTGACTGTTCGGCGGCTTGTTCTCTTCCTACAGGCACTTCTCCCTGTGTCCCTTATAACTGCACTACTATTAATGGTGCTTGTGGTTCTAGTGATGGTAGCACTTATACGTCTTCTGAAA
>CAZEKY010000055.1:0-2632 GCA_964512875.1 uncultured Gammaproteobacteria bacterium | reverse complement strand
CTTAAAGATATTTCTACTCCCAATATCGAATTTCTTGGGGAGGTCTCTCAAGCAGAAAAGAAACTTCTTTATTCTCAAGCCCAAGCCTTTATTTTCTCTTCTGACAATGAAGATTTTGGCATTGTTCCAGTGGAATCAATGTCTTACGGCTGTCCGGTCATTGCCTATCAAAGTGGTGGCTCAACTGAAACTGTTATTGATGGAAAAACCGGTGTCTTTTTTAAAAAATTAAGCCCTTCTTCTTGTGTCAGGGCAATTAAAAAATTTGAAAAATTAACCATTGACCCTCAAGATTGTCTCTCACAAGCAGCCAAATTCTCTAGCGCAACCTTTACTTTAAAGATTAAAAAACTTCTTTTAGATCTTTAACCAGCTTTGGGCCTCAAGGGCAGCTCGACAACCTTCTCCGGCGGCAATAATTGCCTGACGATGATTTTGATTGACGCAATCTCCAGCCGCAAAAATTCCCTCAATATTGCTCATCATTTTTTCATTAACGATTATCTGTCCACTTTCCTTTAGCTCAACTTGTCCTTTTAAAAAGTCAGTGGCTGGGCTATAACCAATTGCCACAAAGAGACCATCAAGGATCACTTCTCTCTCTTCTTCCTTTTTATTATTCCTCACTATTATTGCTTCAAGTTTTTTGTCTCCCAGTAGTTTTATTACCTCAGAGTTCCACCATATTTCTATTTTTTCGTTATTTATTACTTTTTTTTGTTCCATCACACTTGCTCTTAACTCATCTCTTCTCACAATTAAATAGACTTTTTTGGCAAATCTAGCTAAAAAGGCCGCGTCTTCACAAGCAGTATCTCCACCTCCCACTACTGCCACTATTTTGTCTCTAAAAAAAGCCCCGTCACAAGTAGCACAACTACTAACCCCATGACCAATTAACTCTTTCTCTCTCTCAATTTCAAGCCATTTTACTTGAGCTCCAGTGGCCACGATTATTGATTTTGTTTCCAATATTTCTCCATTTTCCAGCTCCACTTTAAAATTATCACTAATTTTTTTAACCAATCCTTGTTTAATTTCTACTCCAAAGTTTTTAACTTGATTTAAGGTGTCCATCATCAACTTAAAACCACCCACCCCATTAGGGAAACCCGGATAATTATCTACCATTGGAGTAATGGTCAGTTGCCCACCCGGTTGCTTTCCCGCTATCACTATTGTTTTAAGACTGGCTCGAGCATGGTAAATGGCGGCTGTTAATCCGGCTGGCCCTGAACCGATGATAATCGAATCATATTTATTATTTTCTTGCATATGAAACATTCTACCAAAACAGCTTTACTTTTTTTCCTTTATCACCGATACTAAATTAATGTCCAAAAAAACCAGTCGCGTTATTAAGTTGATTTTTGATCTTATCCAAGATAAGCCGCGTTTTCTTTTTTGGATTTTTATTCGCTTTTTATCAGCCTTCTTACCTCTTTTTTCCATCTATCTTTTTTCCAGAGCTTTAAATTTACTTGAAATTAAAGCCGATTTTTCTACTATTTTTTTTGCCCTTTTACTTATTTTTGCAGTTAGAATTGTTGATAATTTTGCTCGTTTAAAATCAGTTAATAGCCTTGATGTCTGTATTAGTGACATTGGTTTTGATGTTCACAATTATTTTATTAAAGACCTTAAACCTGAAAGTAAACTTCAGCGTCATGAAACCATTCAAACTATTCGTGATTTTTCTGACGCCACCATGTGGACCTTAAAGATTTTTCGTCAACCTGGTCTTGATAGCATTATTTCCCTCATTACCATCCCCCTTATTTTACTTACTATCGATTTTCAAGTTTTTGTTTTAACCCTTGTTTACATCATTATTTACTACTTTATTGATTACTACACCACTCAGCGCTACGTTGATCTAAAAGATATTCAAAACACTAAAACCGAGGTCTATTACGCTAAACTCCAAGAAAGTGATGATATTGATTTGGAACAAAAAAGTTATAGTCGTCATTTTAATCGACTTTGTGCTTGGTCTTTTACTGAGTGGTTTACTCTTCAAAATACGGCCGTCTTTTTCTACTGCTTAATTTTGGTCTATTTGGTTCTTTCTGTTTCCACTGGCACTAAATTAATCTCTGATTTGGTTTTAATCATGAGCTATATTGCCGCCACCCAAACTCATCTTAATGCCTTTTCTGAGATTCAAGATGGGACGGCTGACATGTTAGTTGCCGTCAATCATTTAGCTAAAAACAAAGCTATTTCTGTCATCGATTTTGATGATTTGGTTTAAGCTACTATAATAGCTTATGCCTGAACTTCCCGAAGTCGAAGTTGTTCGTCTTTATTTAGATCAACATTTACTTGCTTCAACCATTAGTAAACTTGACATCATCACCCCCAAATCTTTTATTGGTGACCCAAAACTAGTTCTTGGCCAAAAAATTGTCAAAACTAGTCGTCTTGGTAAACAGCTGTCTCTTCATCTATCTAACGGTTTAGTTTTACTTTTTCATCTTAAAATGACCGGGCAAATAATTTTGGGGGACTTAGTCTTTGGCCATCCCACTCCCAAAGAAGACCGCTCTTCTTTGCCCAATAAGTCCACTCGTTTATTTTTTACTTTTAAAGACTCTCAGCGTCTTTATTTCAACGATCAGCGTAAATTTGG
>CAZEKY010000054.1:0-2703 GCA_964512875.1 uncultured Gammaproteobacteria bacterium | reverse complement strand
AAATTGTTAAATTTTTTAAATAATAACTATCAACTAAAAATAAATCCAATTTCTGTACTCGAAAATAATCCCGTGATTTTTGGAACAAAATTCGAAAAACTAATTGTTATCACCAGAATTATTAAAGAATATCAGCCAACAGCAGATGAAGTACAAAAAAAGATTGGTGCACTATATGCAATTAATTTGGAAAGCCTACTACTCTCCTACTCTGAAAGAAAAGCTGGTGATAACATTTATGATCTAACTAGAAAAGCTGCTTATATCCAAAAAGAAAAAATAGACAAAGAAACAAAAAGAAAACTAATTAAAGACTTTTTTGATAAACATCCAGAATCTTACAAAATCTATCGTGATTATCTAAGAGGTTATCCGGAGAAATAAGAAAAAATAGTTTTTAACATTTTTTTACAAAGGAATAATTCCAGTCATTTAATAATTTGCTATTATAAAGACATATATGCCTGAAATAAGTAGCACAGAATATTATCCCATTGGAGAAAAACAACCCAAAACTGAGGCTACTTCTTTTTTAAAACCAATTTTGGATAAACAACTAACTGTTGATGAGATTGATAACTATGCTGATGTGGCCATCGACGGGTTGGTGTCTTTAGTAAATAAAAAGGTAAGAGACTATCAGTTTAGTCATGTAACTGGTGATTGGGATGATAAGACAGTAGAAGATAAGGCGTTAGAGTTTTATGGTCTTCAAGAGGTTGGATCATATTTAGATTTTTTAAGCGTAAAAGAAAGAGAGATTAAAAAGATCGGTAAAATTATTAACAATAGAATCAATCATAATAATAAGGTGCTAGTACCACCAGACAAGCAAAATTTCTCACCAATCGAAACTGGGAGTGGTGAAGGGATGGAAGACAAGAAAATAATCAACAGAACTAAAGCCATCTTGTTTATCTTAAAAGAAGACTTTGGTGTTGATATTGACAATGAGCAACAACTAAGTCTAGATGATGGGGTAGTTAAGGATAATATGATGAGAAAGATAAGCTATGTCTTAATCAAATGTCCCACTATTGAAAGAAGCATCCTGGTTTGTGATGAAGAAGGTAATGCCAGTTATGTCTTAAATGATGCAATATTAAAAAATCAAAATATTTCTAACGACAGCTTGGTCTCTTTAACTAAAACAGAATTAAATGCTTTAATAACAGAAAACCCCCAACTGGGCAAAAGAGTCATCTATTCTGAAAACGGATTTGTTCCAAGAATAATAGAGGCAATTAAGCACCCTAATAGTAATATTCCTGACATGGTAACAGCAAAAATGGAGAATACAGGTAAATACCTATATCCTAAAGCAACTGAAAACGAAGTATCAGTTAGTGCTCTGGCCAAATCATTGGGGGTTGGAAGTGGTGCTGTTAACAACATTATAGAGACGATTCCAGCTGAAGAATTAGGAAAGATTGAGATGAGAAGATGTGGACAAAGAATAGTCGGTACTTTTAACCTAAAACAACAAGAGGTGATAACAAAGTATCTTGAAGAAAGAAAGCTTCTTGTTCCAAAAGCAGGAGAAAACGAATTGTCAACCAAGGCTTTAGTTAAATCGCTGGGGGTTGATTATGTTGCTTTATATAAGGCTCTTGAAACTATTCCTACTGAAGTATTAGGAAAAATTGAGATAAAAAGGATCGGATCAAATAAAGTTGCTGTTTTTAATTCAGAACAACAAAAGATAATAATAAAACATCTTGAAGAAGCAAATCTTCTTGCTCCAAAAGCTAGTGAAAACGAGTTATCATGTGGAGGTTTTGCTGCTAAATTGAAAATAGGCAATGACGTTCTTTCAAAAGTAATAGAAAAAATTCCGGCTGAAGAATTAGGAAAGATTGAGATGAGAAGATGTGGACAAAGAATAGTCGGTACTTTTAACCTAAAACAACAAAAGATAATAATAAAACATCTTGAAGAAGCAAATCTTTTAGCTCCAAAAGCGACTAAAAACGAAATATCAGTTCGTGCTCTGGCTAAATTATTGGGAGTTTGCCAGAAAACTTTTAATAACGTTATTGAGACGATTCCAACTGAAGAACTAGGACCGGTTGTAATAAGAAAGTTTGGACCAAATACTACTAACGCTTATAGTTCAGAACAACAAGCAGTAATTAAAAAATATATTGATCAGTGGAAAAGACAAGCAACTAGAAAGTAAAGAAACTACCAGACAATACCAAGACCTAAAGAAAGAAAAAATTTACCCCAAAAGCATTATTTCAAAAATTTGAAATTATAAAAAACAATTACTGATAAAAAACTAATTATTTTAACTAAGCTGATTTAGTTAATAAAGTGATGTTACTTTCTTAAAAATATTTGACCAAAGTAAGGGAGACAATTGTTTTTCAAGATCAGGCGACTTGCCTTTTGGAAGCCGTTTAAGACAATCTAAATATTCTCTTGGAGTCTTGGCAATTTGAAGATAAGGACTGTTAATTTTAATACCTTCAGCGCCAATAGGACTGGAGATTACTGGAACAGCGAAACTTAGTGCCTCTAATATTTTTATCCTGCTACCAGAGCCTGAAAAAATAGGAGTAATTAAGCAGTCAATTTTTTGATAAAAGTCTTTAGTATCAGCTACTTGTCCTAGATTAATTAGACTAGGATTTGAAAAAGTTTCCTTAACAGACTTTGAGCTATTATTACCAACTAGATAAAAACGATAGTTAATATTTT
>CAZEKY010000053.1:0-2779 GCA_964512875.1 uncultured Gammaproteobacteria bacterium | reverse complement strand
CAAAACAAGTGCTAGTAACCAAACCGACATAACCGACACCTAAAACTGCGATTTTGTTCATATGAGGACATTATAAAGGATAGTTAAGAAAGGTCAAAACAGAAAATGTTTTAATCCTAGTCTTAAAATGTTATAAACAAAGCAGTGAAAAGGATATTTCTTTATTTTAAAAAATATGAGATTTTAATTGTTTTGGTAGCCTTGTGTTTGATTTATTTGTCTTTAGCATATAAAAACCCTTTTTCTGACAATAGTTTGATTTCTAATTTAGAACCATATCCTGACACGTTGCTTTATTCTTTCCCTGCGTGGAACTGGGTTAGAGGTAATGGTTGGAATTTGGGAGTTAAAGAGAAAATTGTTCCGATATCTGTTCCAAACACATATGGTTTTTATTTAGTTCCATTTTTTAAGATTTTTAATGACATTAGAGCTTTCTATTATGCCAATATGTTGTTGGCTTTTGGGACCATCATTTTTTTTGTTTTAGCTTTAAAAAATATTGTTCAAAAAAACCGGTTTTTAATAATTGGATATGTTGGGTTTTTGTTGGTGACTAATTTTTATTTTTTTAATCAACCGCAATTGGTAATGACTGAAATGGTTAATTATTTTTTAGTATCACTTTATTTGTTTTTAATAAGTTTGAAATTTAAGTGGAAACATTTATTGCCAATAGTAATGTTGATAGTTGTTACTTTGTCCTTAAAAGTAAGCAATATGGTTTTAGGTGGAGCTTTCGCACTTTCCTTTTTGATTAAAATATTTTTGGAAAAATTAAGATTTTTAAAAAATAAAAAAGTTTTATATTTTTTTGGATTATTTTCATTATTGGCTTTTATAATTTTTTACTTACCAAAATTATTAAGTTTAAGCAGTTATGCTTTTAATTTAAAATATTTTTTAGCTAATTTTAATTTTTATTATTCATGCCTGTCTGGAGGAGAGTGTAGAAATTTATGGTATTGGCAAAAAATGTTTAGCTGGGAAATATTTTTTCTTTTTATTTCAGGAGTAATTTTTGTTTTGGTTAGTAAGAAAAAGAAGGAAACAATACTCATATCCCTTATACCTTTTGTTCTTTTAATTGCTGCAATGTCTCTTTTTATCGACACTGAAGGTAGACATGTAGAATTTTTAATTCTTAATATGCTTTTTGTTTTAGCAAGTTTTATCAATACTCTTTTTTATAATAAAAAAAATGTTTTGTTTATTGTTGTGTGTTTGTTGCTTGTAAATATTTTATTGACCAGTTACAGCCTCGACAGAAAAGAAATTAAAATTATTTCTCTAAAAAAACAAGTAGGTCTAAATTTTAGACACAGAGAAGACCCGTGGAATTATTTGTGTTTAAAAATGGTTGAAAATTTTATGATGGATAAAAAAGATGATTATTTTGCTTCTTTTTTACCTTTATATTTTTTTGATGCTTATAATGTTAATTTCAACTACTTACCATTAGCTCAGAATCAAGACTTTATGCTTGACGGAAGAGGCCTTCAAAAACATTATCCATTACCAATAAAAAATATTTTTGATGAGATTCTTGCTGGTGGAAAAACTATTTATCTTTCAGATTATTATTCTAGTAATGGCCGAGAAGCTTGGAGGCAAGAATGGAATATCCTTGTTAAGAATAAAAAAATAGAAAAGGTTTTTCAAAGCCCTTTGGATAATTGTAATATTTATAAGCTTGAAGTTGAAAAATGAATATTTTTGTAATAATCCCTGTTTTTAATGAGGGACATCGAGCAATAGAAACAATCAATGCTGTTCTAAAAACTGTTGACATCCCGATAATTGTTGTTGACGATGGTTCTTCTGATGATACTTTTAAAATAATTGCTCGTAGCTTTAAAAAAAATAAAAAAGTTAAACTTTTTAGTCACGCAGTGAATTTGGGTAAAGGTGCAGCTATGAAAACAGGATTAAAAATTGCATGGAAGCTTGGTGGAGATGCTGTTGTTTTTATGGATGCTGATGGTCAACATGACCCCAAACACCTCCCTCTTTTTTTAGAAGGATTACAGAAGTACCCCGTTGTGTTCGGCTACAGAGCATTGGACAAAAAATCTCCTTGGATAAGAAGATATGGAAATAAGCTTGCCGGGGAGATAATAAGATTATTGTTTGGGATTAAGCGTAAAGACTTGCTTTGTGGTTTTTTAGGTTTTAGAAAAGACGTGTACTCAATAATTAAATGGAAAGATAATCGTTATGGAATAGAAACAGAAATGGCAACTAAAATTGGAAAGAATAAAATTTCATTTTTAGAAATTAAAATTGATACAATTTATATTGACAAATACAAAGGGGTTACAATTTTTGACGCGTTTAAAATTTTACTAAAAATCCCCTTTTGGTATATAGATAAATAATAATTTATAAAATTATTAATTAAAAATTATGAACATCATTACATTACAGTTAGTTTTGCTAGGGTTTGCCTTATTAATGAGCTATTCTTTGTTTTTACATTGGAAAAAAAGAAACATTTCTAATAAGTTTTTCTTTTCCTGGTTATTAATTTTTATTGTTTTTATTTTTTTGGCCATGTTTCCAAAATTATTGGAACCTTTAATGAGAGAATTATTTATAGTAAGGGTAATGGATCTGGGAATGATTGGGACCTTTATGATACTTACCTATGTGAGTATTGAAAATAATATTAAAATTAAAAGCATTGAGGATAAAATGGAAAAAGTAGTGAGAAAAATAGCTATTAAAAAATTTGACCAAAAGAAGTGAATAAAAAAATTTTAGTTTTTTGTCCATATTA
>CAZEKY010000052.1:0-2853 GCA_964512875.1 uncultured Gammaproteobacteria bacterium | reverse complement strand
TATAGAATCTATTATTTAACCACTCACCAATCGAAATAAAATATTAACAAATTATCGTATTTGACCGTCGCTTTATTAACTTTTTATAAGTTACAAGTGGCGGTCTTTTTTTTGACAAAACACCTCTTTTAAATAAAAGTCTTATTTTATCCTTTTTTCTTTATTTTTCACTCTGCATTTGCTATAATATCCAGATTTAAAAAAAGATAGAAATATTGCTTTTTTATTCTTTTTTTAACGTACTTTAAAATAATCTCTTGTGGCTAGAAGGGAGCACTTTTGACCTTAGTTAACTAAGATTAACAGTGTTCTCTTTTAGTAGAGAATAATACGTTTAAGGAGGTGAAGAAGAAGTGAGAAAAGGTACAGTGACGTGGGTGGACTCAGAAAATAAATTCGGATTTATCGGAAAAAGTATTCCAAACGGAATACACTTTCACAGAGATTTTCAAGTCTTTCCACAAATAAATGACCAAGGAAACTTGATTTTTGTTCCTGTAAACAAAAAGGCAAAGAATGTTCGACAAATACAAATAGGGGATACCTTGTTGTATGAGATTGAGCAAAAAGCAAAGGGTCCGGTTGCTAGTTACTGGCTTTTTGAAAGCCAATACAAAAAAATAATGTTGTCAAAAGAAGAAGACAGTATTATTTACAGAGTCATAAAAAAATCAAAGAATACACTTGAAGAGGTCTGGCAAGGAGACTCACTCACAGATTTTTTTGAAAAAAATCTGATGATGAAATTCACTAGACCTTTTTCTCTCAAATCTATTTTCAATAAAGAATCTTATCGCTTGGAGTTAAAAAGAAATAAAGATAAAGAGTGGCGGGAATATGAAAACAAAAACATAAACAAGAGTATTACTTAAATTTGGGCCCGTGGGGTTTTTGATGAATTTTCATCACAAACTATTACGGGTCTTTTTTTTGTCCTTATTATTGACAAAATTTATCTTAATAGTTACAATCGCTTGCTTACTTTAACTGATATTTTGCTTATCAGATTAAAGTTGCACTTTGACACTTTAATGAGAAGCATTTTGAAGGCTTACTTAAGTTTTTAAAATGTTTCTCATTAATGAGAATCCGACTAACAAGTCGAAAATAGCTAAAAGGAGTGGTTTATAGTGCTAAAGGAGAGCAAAACGGTATGGTTGTCATTCCTAAGAAGGAATGAAAGGGAAGCTATAGGTTATCTAAACAGTCGAATCAAATCACCAATTAATACTGGTGGTTACTACCCTGTTGAGCCAGTTAAAATACCGATTGGTATTTTTAAGTGTAAAGAAATTAACGCTCAAAAACAGTTACCAAGCATGCCTGATATTGTTAAGGTTAAGGCTCCAGAGTTCCCTCTAGGGATGTTATTAAATGAAATCATAATTCTGAGCGAAAATGAAGGCTGGGTAACCATCCCAAATTCAATTCGCTTAAGTAAAAAAACTTCTGCCAGTACCTTTTTATTTGTCTCTTTTGAGAGACAAATAAAACCAGCTTTGTTGTTTGTCGGACAATAATTAAATAGGGGACTGAAGTGTCTTTTAATAGTTTTGCTATTAAATAATCTTCAGTCTTCCACCTCTACGAATATTTCATCGTACTGATGAGTCCCAAAGGACGAAAGGTGATAGTGACAGTTTTTTTGACTATCTTTTTTTTATTGTTTTTAATCAAAAAAAAGGCCTAGAGCATGAATGAATCAATCGATTCAATACTCTAGGCCATCATTAGCTAATTAAAAATCAAGAATTACGATTTCTTCTCTTAGGGGTACTATCGCCGTTTTGTCGCTATATTGGTACCCCCAGGTCTCCAGGCGAGGACTACCTTGAAATACAACATTAGGCCTCAAAGCGTTAATTGCTTTATCTAACGCTTCACGCTCAAATTTAAAACGGGCACTAATGTCTTTCTTTTTTGCTCCCAAATCAGCGTGAGAGCTAGTTATTAGATATATTTTCTTACCTTTATGGTTTCGATATCTTAATGGGTTGTTAAAATTTAATCCTGCTTGAGGTAGGGTTACGAAGACCTCATTTTTGTCTTCCCAAAACTCTATCTCCTCAGACACCTTTATTTCCGGAGCTATTTGAGCCATACAATCTTTGAGGTAGAAAGGTCGTTTTTCAACTGGCATAAGATTACAGTCTTTACTGCCAGGATAGTAATCCAAACAAGTAACGTAATCTTTTCGGTCGGGTAAGTAAACGACTATGGATGTTGGATGAAAGGCTTTTAATAATTTTAATAAGGCCATGGTGTTTTCTTTCATGTCTTCCCGAATTACTTGACGCAATTCTTCCGCTTGACAAGAAATGTAATGGCTAAAAGTATGATAATGAACCAAGTCTCCAATAAAACGAACTCTTTCAGTTCTTTTTCTTCTGATACTGGGACAAACCTGACTAATATAGTCTAGTAGTTCATCAACTAAATCTTTTAGCAACACACCACGAATTGAAGTACTACATAAAAGTTGATTGTCACTACAGCTTTTATGTTCTGTAAACGACTTATTAGCCGTTTGGATAATTTGGTTGTAAAGGTCCTCCAACTGATTAACTATGGGACTGGTTAACAACCCGCCGACTACAAATACATGGCTATAACTATTCTCTTGGCTCTTTTGGAGAATTTCTTTCTCCAAGCTTTCATTGCGCTTGTGCGCTAAGGTTATACTGAGTTTACTCATGGAAAAACCCCCTTCTATTTTTTGAGCTTAAGCTCAATTTAAACATTAAAACTAATATTCAAATTGAGCCCAAGCTCTTCTTGATTTTTATTATTTTAAAGTACCAACAAAAACGCTAATGTCTTTGCTGTTGTAAAAAACATCCTATTATAGCAGAT
>CAZEKY010000051.1:0-2862 GCA_964512875.1 uncultured Gammaproteobacteria bacterium | reverse complement strand
CCGGTTGACATTACCGACCAGCTTTTTGGAGCAAACTGCACTGATCAAGTTAGAAAAAACTGGTATGCATCATTCTGTGCAGCTGGAAACGGACTCTTGACTCGTGACGGAAAAATAATGTTTGTAGCTGCTGTTCGTGAAAACTCATCTAATTCGCTTTCAAACTACCTATACTCTTCTTCGGATAACGGTGCTACTTGGTCTGTATCAGGAAGAGCTATGTCAGGCGGCGATGAGGCAAAAGTTACTGAGTTGAATGACGGATCTTTGATTATGAGTATCCGCCGTGCAACAAAAGGTCCGCGCTACTACACTAAATCTTCGGATGGTGGTGCAACCTGGAGTACACCGGTTTCAACTTGGGTTGAAATTGAAGAACCTGCATGTAACGGTGATATGATTCGCTACACATCTACATTGGATGGCTACGAAAAAAACCGTCTGCTTCACAGTGTTCCAAACGATGTTTTTGACCGTAAAAATGTAACTGTTTTCTTAAGTTATGATGAAGGTAAAACCTGGCCGGTGAAAAAAAGCATATGCCCAACAGGTTCAGCATATTCATCATTAACAGTACTTTCTGATGGAACAATTGGTGCCTATGTGGAAGAAAATCCGGATAGTGAAAACTATTCGCTGTATTTCAGCAGATTCTCGTTAGACTGGCTGTCTGACGGTGGCGACAAGTTTTATGCTCCCAATGCCATTTCAGTGGTTGAAGCACCCGAATTCTCAATTCCTGAAGGTGAATATGATGGACCTCAAACTGTAGCTCTCACTTCTGCAACTGAAGGAGCTGAAATCTATTACACTTTGGATGGTAGCACTCCTAACGCCGGTTCATTGCATTACACATCTCCTATTGAAGTGGCAAAACCTACAACTATCAAAGCAATTGCTTTAAAAGAAGGTATGGGCAATAGTGTTGTGTCGTCAGCTTTCTATAAAATATTTGTAAAAGGTGAATATTGTCAACCAACAGGTACAGTATCTTCAACAGATCGTTGGGTGCGCTCATTATCTATTTCTGGTGGGTTGATTGCTTTCAATAGCGGGACAATAGAAGCAAGTGGATCAAGAAAATTATATACCAATAAAACCGTAAGTCAAGAACAGCTTGATGCCGATCCGACTTTAATGTCTAAAGTAATACAGGCAGCACCGGGTGCTACTTTGCAACCTGCAGTAAACTGGGCAGGAGAATGGATGCACGGGTACCTGTATGTGGACTATAACGACGATGGTGATTTTACCGATGATGGAGAACTGGTTTCATATACTTTCTACAGCCCATCAGGTAATCAATCGGGCCTAAACTCACTTGGTCAATCAACAAGTAATAACTCACGCCTTCAGAATGTCCCTTACTTCAAAATTCCTGAAAATCTAGCTGATGGTCTTTACCGTTTCCGTTTGAAAATTGACTGGAACTCATTAGATCCATGTGGTGATTCGGGTATTATTACTAACAGAGGTTCTATTATCGACTTCACAATGTTTGTGAAAGAACCGGCAAAATTTACAGTAACCTACGAGCAACCAGCAAATGGTACTTTGAAAGTGAAAAAAGGTACGGATGAAATAGCTTCGGGAAGTTCAGTTAAGGAGCTAAGTCTGCTTACCATCGAGGCAGTTCCTGCCGAAGGTTATGTGCTTAAAAACATTAAAGTAAATGATGTGGTAATTACTGGAACAACTTTTACTATCAAAGAAAACAGTGTTGTATCAGCAGAATTTACCAATGACAGACAAATAACTGTTTCTCCGATAACCAACGGAGTTGTGACAGTTACTAATAATGCTACTAATCAGTTGATTAACAGTGGTGATTGGGTGTCAGATCAGACTGAAATAAAAATAAAAATCACTGCAAACGAAGGTTATAAATTAGTTGGTGCCACATTTGGCGGTGAAGATATCCTCGGAGTATTGGTAAATGGCGAGTATGTTGTGAAAGTAACAAAAACAAGTTTGCTGGAAGTAGTATTTACCAAAATTACACATCTTGTGACTTATACATTTGATGAGACGCTTGGAGGTGTAGTTGTTACCAATAATGGTGAACCTGTAGCTTCAGCTAGTCAGGTAGATCAAGGTTCGATACTTACATTCACTGTTAATCCTGCTTCAGGAAACTTTGTTTCAAAAGTAATGGTGAATGGTGTAGATCGTACAAGCGAACTAATTTCCGAAACGAACAGCTTATTTACTTTGACAGTTGAAAATGCTTTGAATGTAGAAGTAGTATTTGACAGCAAAAAGTATGTTTTGACCAGCAATACTCCTGAATACGGAACAATGGTAATTAAAAACCATGCAGGAGTAGAATTGGCAAACGGCGCTTCAATCGATATCAACAAAACACTTTCTATTGAATTGACTCCGGCAGGAGAAAATAAATTGAACAGCTTGTTGATCGATGACGGTACAGGTGAAGCAATTGACTATTTCAAAGAAGGTTACTGCGAACTGGTTGATGGCAAGTACACAACAGAAGTTCAAATTGCAGGCGATGTTTCCATTACAGCAACTTTTGATCCTACTACTTCCGTGAAATACAACGCTATGGAAGCTTTGGTGACTATTGTAGCCAATAAAAATGAAGTTAGTATTTCTGCGCCGATCAACAGCAAATGCGAAATCTTCAACATGACTGGATCATTAGTCTCTTCATTCCAAATTGAAGCTGATGTGACAAGCAAAAAACTTCAGTCAGGATTATATATTGTAAAAGTATCTTCAGGAGAAGGTACCGTTTCTCGCAAAGTTATAGTTAAGTAATAATAGTTGGTGTAAAAACACTATAACTTAATTTAAATCTCTGTCAAATAAATTTCTATTTGACAGAGATTTTATTTCTTT
>CAZEKY010000050.1:0-3062 GCA_964512875.1 uncultured Gammaproteobacteria bacterium | reverse complement strand
TTTTAAAAGACTGATTGAGACTCAAAATAATCGAAATCTGGATAATGAAAAAATATTAGTTTTGGCTGCTGCTGATAAGGTTAAAAGCCAGATTGACAATGCTCAAAAAGAAAGTGTTACCGACTCTCTAACTGGCCTTTACAACAGAAGATTTCTAGATTCTTATATTGAAAATTTTGATAAATCAGCCGATAAAAAAAATCTTATTATTGCCTTTTGTGATATTGACAGTCTAGGAATGGTTAACAAACTAAAAGGAGATATTTATGGGGATCAACTCATCAAAAAAACGGCCTCTCTTATTAAAAGTCAACTTAAGCAAGAAGATATTTTGGTTCGTAAAGGTGGTGATGAGTTTATCGTCATTACATCCTCGTCTTCAGGTTCAGATGAAAAAATGAAAGATTTGTCAGCCTCGCTAGAAGCAATCCAGACCGACGATATTAAATTTTCATTTGGGGTTGTCCGTTATGATTCTAATCAAGATCTTAGTTTGAGAGATACTATTCAACGAGGGGACTGTCAAATGAAGATTAACAATCCTTTAAAAAAGAAAATAAAAAATAGTTATTAGAAGGATTTTCTATTCTGTATATCCCAGTAATGGATCGGGCTGGTTTTCGACCATATCGCACCACTCTTTGCTTGGAACTTTTCTATTGTTAGGAAGTATTAATCCAAACCTTCCATATTTAACCTCCACCTCATCACCGCTTATCTCCCAAGGAATAACGATATTGTAAGTGGGCACCATTCCGCTTGGCTTAACAATCTTTACTCCCTTGTACCAAAAAAGATAACGGAATCCGACCCCATCGCCAAATTTAGAAATATAGTTAACTCCAACACACTTATAGTTATTCTTACTAGCATCATCTTTAATAAAGTTAACTAGTTGTTGTCGATAGTAGTAAGAATCGGTCACCTGACTACTCATTTTAAGCATCCAGTTGATATTCAAAAAAAGATAAGTTACGGCTAAAAATATCACCGATCTTCTAATAATTTTTTTATCCAAAAGCACATCGATAAATAACGAAATTATCAAAATAAAAATAACCAGGTAGTTGGTAAAGTAATATTCACT
The DNA here is from genome assembly GCA_964512875.1 of uncultured Gammaproteobacteria bacterium. Lineage (GTDB taxonomy): Bacteria > Patescibacteriota > Microgenomatia > UBA12405 > UBA12405 > WARW01. The sequence goes on along the minus strand of CAZEKY010000050.1, from coordinate 1,975 downwards.
TACTATTCTTTTTGATAAAAATTGAGCTAAGCCAATTAAAAAAATCCAAGCAGCAAATGATAGCAGTTCTTCTTTGTTAGTTTTTCTTCTAAAATAGATTGAAAGGACCATTAGTAATATTAATATCCAGAGGTATTCAATATTTTTTATTTGATATCCAATAAAGAGCCTTTGTTGCATTTCCACCGATGAAGCATTAAGCACTTTATAAAATTTTTCAGTACCTGTTGGATTTCCAAGTTCTTTTTGAGTAGCCACCAACGTGCTTCTGACTTGAGAAAAATTATGTTTGATTTCAAAAAGCCAAAAAGGACTACTGGTTAAAAGAAAAAGAAGAATTGTGATCACAATATTTTTAATTTTTATTTTCTTTAAGTTATCCATAAATCTCCCTCCAGATAAAAAGAAGGCAGCGATCGCAATTGGTAAAATTGGAACCAGGGCAATATGGATGTGATAAGTTAACCCTGCTAAAATTCCAAAAAGGGGAATTAGTTTAACCTCTTTTCTAAGCATTGCTAAAAGTAAATACATAAATCCAACTGTCCACAGTACGGCCAGTTCTGTTGGACAAGACCATTTATCATAAAGAGCCGCCCCATAAGAAACAGAATAAATGAAGGCCATTGTTAGTCCGACTCTGCTTGAATAATATTTCTTGCCTAATAAATAAAAAGCCATAACAGTACTTAGTCCAATTAGAGTTAAGGGTACAATAGCACTTAAGGGGTTCATGTTAAAAACTAAATAAGAAAAAGCCATTAGGTAATAATAAAGCGGACCAATAAAAACCCCATCAACACTGGTAATTTGACCTACCAATCTCAAGTGTTTATTCACCACAATATCTTTAGCAATCCAAGAGTATAAATCTTGATCATGGGCGAAGATAAAAGACTTTTCAAAGTTGTAAACTCTTAATACCAAGCCTACTAATAGTATAAAAATTAAAAATAATATTTCTTTCTTTTTTAAAAATTCTTTAACTCTCGTCATTTCATAAATATTAACACGGGGACTACTATTCTTAGAATAAACAAATTGTGTATAATGCATTAATGAAATCAATTTCTATTATTATTCCCTGCTATAACGAGGAAAATAATCTGAAAAACGGAGTTCTTGAAGAGGTTTATCACTTTCTTAAAAAACAAACTTTTAAATGGGAAGTGATTATTAGTAATGATGAATCTTCTGATAATAGTCTTAAACTGGTCAAAGATTTTGTTAATAAACATCAAGGCTTTAGAGTCTTAGACTTACCCCATGGAGGAAAACCGTCGGCTGTTTGGGGTGGTATTAAACAGGCCAAGCATTCTCTGGTTCTTTTTACCGACATGGATCAGTCAACTCCTCTTAAAGAAATTTCCAAGCTTCTTCCTTTTTTTGATCAAGATTATGATGTGGTTATTGGGTCAAGAGGAGTATCCCGAGATGGAAATAGTCTCTTTAGAAAAATTGGTGGCACCGTTTTTTTAACTCTTCGTCGTCTACTTTTACTTAGAAATATAATTGATACTCAGTGCGGCTTTAAAATGTTTAAAACTGATGTGGCTAAAGACCTTTTCCCAAACCTACAATTTTTTAAAGACAAATCAGATAATAAAGGTTGGCGTGTTTCAGCTTTTGATGTTGAGTTGCTTTTTATGGCACAAAAGTGGGGTTATCGAATCAAGGAAGTTGAAGTTAATTGGAGAAATGAGGATGCTAGTGATACCAAGGGAGACAGCACTGCTCGTTACAAAAAAGAATCACTCCAAATGATCAACGAGATTAAAAGAGTTTTGATCAATAACTTCAAAGGTGTTTATGATAAAAAATAAGTATTTTAAAATTTTACTTTTACTTTCGCTAATTCTCTTCTATTTCTTTTCTCGTCTTCAAAATTTAACTTCTTTACCAGTATTTGGCGACGAAGCTATTTATATTCGCTGGGCTCAGATCATTCAGTCAGAAGAAACTCTTCGTTTCATAC
>CAZEKY010000049.1:0-3137 GCA_964512875.1 uncultured Gammaproteobacteria bacterium | reverse complement strand
ACTTCTACCTCTTCGACGTCCTCGAAGATGAAGATAGGCTTGCGCGACTTTCGGGGTGTTTCCTCCTCGGATGGCTGCGTGGTGTTGTTCCTTTCATCTTCCATTATCGTTCTCCTTCTGCCGCGCATATAAAGGGGCAGCTTTAATGTCGTCATTGTCGCCGTCCGCCCATGGAACGGTCTTTCCCTCCCGCCATCCGATAAAAGAGGCGGTCACTCACAAGCTTAGGACTTGTTATTGATATATTCAATCACATCGCCGACAGTACGCATCTGACGAATGTCCGACTCGGGGAAGTCTATCCCCAAACCATTCTCAACGCTGCCGACAATGCTGATAATCTCGTAAGAGTTCAAATGCAGATCCTCGACAAAGCTTGTTGTCTCGATGATAGACGCGGGGTCTACCTCAACGTACTGAATGATGGTGTCCCTTAGCAGATTAATCATTTTATACCTCCTGGTTGCTTGGGTGGTTCCTGATGATTTTCTTGGTCGGAGTCTTGACAAACTCCTCGTCGCGTATGTGAATCTTCTGCACGCGCTTGTGCGGCGCAAGCGAAAGGTTGACCTGATTCACATCCTCACGGACTCTTGCAGGCACGTCGTCTATGCCAAGAACCTTTGCCGCGTCATAGTCGGGCAGTATGGTCAGGCAGATAAGCTGAGATTCGGATGAAGTGTATCCGAATACCATTCCATCCTTTATATAAGGCATGGCGGCGAACATACGCTGCTCTATCTCCTCGGGGTGGACATTCTTTCCGTTTGACAGAACGATGAGGTTCTTTTTACGTCCCGCGAGGTACAGAATCTTATGCTTGCCATGCTTCCTTATGTAACCCAAGTCGCCTGTGTTAAACCAGCCATCCTCGGTGAAAGTAGCCCTTGTAGCGTCCGGATCCTTGTAGTAACCCTTCATGACGTTCTGACCCTTGACACAGATTTCGCCTATGCCCTCGTCGTCGGGGTTGATGACCTTGATCTGCTCGCCCGGCAGCTCCACTCCGACTGATCCGGGTATCTGCCACGCTGTGCTGTGAGCGGTCACTAAGGGTGAACACTCCGTGATGCCATAGCCGTTGATAATGTCGATACCGATATTGCGGAAGAAGGCCTCCACATCGGGATTGAGGTGTGCGCCTCCGCAGACAACGTGTGTCAGTCTGCCGCCGAACTTGGACAGAAGTGGCTTGAATAGTCTGCGGCGCATATCGATGCCCAGCTTCAGCAGAACTCCGCTCCAGTATACGCCCTTGTCAAAATAGCCTGTAAGACCGTTTCTGCGGGTCTCCAGCCTGATGTTCTTGGCGATAGTCTCAAGGAACAGCGGAACTACTACGATGATGGTCGGACGGAAACGCTCGATGTTCCACATAAGGTTCTTGAGCGCATCGTTGAAGCACACGGTAGCGCCCCAATACATAGCAATCCAGATATGGCAGCAGGACTCGTAGGTATGCTGCATTGGCAGTACCGAAAGCCCGCATGCGCCGGGGAAGTTCAACTTTATACCCGCAATCGCGGCCGCAAGTATGTTGCGTTCAGTGAGCATGACTCCCTTGTTGGGTCCGGTCGTGCCTGAGGTAAAGCAAATCATCGCGACGGAATCGAGGTTTGGCTCAAGGGCCAGTACGCTGTCGTCGCCCAGATTGATTTGCTGCTTGCCCTCTGCGATGAGGGTGTTAAAGGACAGCTCCTCATGTACGTCGTCGCCTATGACGATAAGCTCCTTCACCCTTGGGCAAAGAGCCATAACCTCTTTGACCTTGGGAAGCAGCATCTTTGTGCAGATATATATATCTACATCGCCCTTGTCGGTGAGCCTTGCAAGATCTCCCGTGGGCATTTCCACATCCATGGGAACGAGTACTCCCATACCCGTCACGACCGCAAGATAGCTTACGACCCAATCTCGGCAATTCTCGCCGATAATGGCAAAGTGCTTGCCTGTCCACCCGTGGTTTTTGATGGCTGTCGCGAACGCATAGGACCTGCCTATCGTGTCTTTGAACGTGTATTCACACGATGCGAATTTCCCCGAACATTCAATGTACTCAATCTTATCCCCGTGTACTGCCACAGCACGCTTCATAAAGGCTCGAAGGCTGCGTGGCTCATCAACCTTGTAGAAAGTAATCCTCTTCAAAATACTGCTCCTCCTCACTTAATAGGATGCCTATGGATTTCAATCCGAGATATAGTCATATAACTCCACCATAGCATTGCTCCTGTATTTTACATTGTAAAGGTTGTCTTGTCAACCTTGCATACCGCTTTTTATTCGCAAAAGAGTGTAAAAAACTTGCTATATTTTCGTCTTGCAAGCTTAAAATTTTTGTGGTATAATTAAATAAATATTATGTTGGAGATATATGATGAAACGCTTTCGCTTCCTTGCCTTACTGCTCGCCGTACTCCTTGCGGCTCTGCTCCCCTGCGGCTGCTCAAAGGGATCGAGCCTTGTTGAGAACCCTACCGGAGAGATTGTGGACACAAGCGACTGTTCGATAGGGTTGGCGGCGTGCTACTGGGACGGCGCCTACATTCAGCAGATGCTGACCTATGAGCAGGAGCAAACAATTATTGAGCTGTTCGACGGCAAGCCGCTGTATAAGAACCTTGTGTCTCCCCTGTCGTTTTCAGCGCTTATCACAGTTTCCTTCTTTTCAAACGAGGGTGGCTTCTACATCAACGCCGAGGGTGAGCCTGTGGTTTACGACTTTGACACCGAGTGCTATTTTCCCCTCAGCGATGCGGAAAACGAACAGCTTTTGTCGCTCCTTCGCGATTGCGGGATAGTGCTTCCGATGGCGTAGCTCTTTGTTTTGCCGCCTTCTCGGACGTGTTTTTTTCGTGCCAAAGTATTGACAAACCGATTTTAAGCCCTTATACTCTATGTTGCGCCGATTGAAAGGTCGGCTTTGCCAATGTAGCTCAGTTGGTAGAGCAGCTGATTCGTAATCAGCAGGTCAGGGGTCCGAGTCCCCTCATTGGCTCCATGTCGAGGCGTAGCGCAGTTTGGTAGCGCGTTTGGTTCGGGACCAAAAGGCCGCTGGTTCAAATCCAGTCGCCTCGACCATAAAAGAACGCTAATTTTGATAGAAAGTTAGCGTTCTTTTTATTTGCTGAAAAAGC
>CAZEKY010000048.1:0-3272 GCA_964512875.1 uncultured Gammaproteobacteria bacterium | reverse complement strand
GAACCAAAAACCTTTCCGTTAACAGCGGATTGCTCTACCGTTGAGCTAAGGGCGAATGTGTTAATGCTTTTGCATTATAACATTTGCTTTAATTTATGAAAATAAATAAATTTAATTTTACCGACTTAGTATCTTAAGCTATAATACCCACAATGAAACTAATAATAGTAATAAACAGTGAAAATGAAGATAAAATTAAACGCCTAGTGGAGGGACGAATTGAAGATAAATTAACAGAAAAGGGAATTAATGAATCTCTTGAGGCTGGTAAAAGTATTAGTGATAAAAACAAAATAGACTTAATATTTTGTTCTCCAGTAAAAAGCTGTATTGAAACAATGGAAAATATTTCAGAAAAATGTTCCTTTAATGGCCCTATTTATATTTCAAAACTAATTCAAGAAAGAGATTTTGGAGAATATGTTGGCTCAGAGTCGATTCTGCTTAATTGGGAAACCATTGATGAAGATAATAAAATAAATAAGGAAATGGGTGTTGAAAGTGTAAGTGATTTTACAAAAAGAATTGATCTTTTTTTAGAAGATTTAAAACTTGAAGATGAAAATTCAACTATTTTGATTGTAAGTCACGAAAATGTGATAAAACAAATACTTTCAAAATTAACAGGTAAAAAAACCGAAGAAATAGATACTGTTAATAGTCGTCTATTTATTTTCGAAAATTATAAATAGACTATTCAAGATAATCTTGTAGTTTTTTTCTTCTTGAAGGGTGTCTTAACTTTCTCAAAGCCTTTGCCTCGATTTGACGAATACGTTCTCGGGTAACATTAAAAATTTTTCCAACTTCTTCAAGTGTTTTAGGAGTCTCACCCATTAAGCCAAAACGTAAACTTAATACTTTGGTCTCTCTTTCGTCAAGAGAACCAAGAACTTCACAAATAGATTCTCTTAAAAGTTCTTTACTCGTTTCTTCATAAGGAGACATCTGAGTGGTATCTTCAATAAAATCACCCAAAAACGAATCCTCATCATCACCAACTGGAGTCGATAATGAAGTGGTATCTTGAGAGATTCGATAAATTTCTTCTACTTTTTCAACAGTAATACCAACCTCTTCGGCAATTTGCTCAATTTCTGGCTCATGACCAAGTCTTTGAGTTAATGCACGGGTAGCTTTATAAACCTTGTTAATAGTTTCAACCATGTGAACAGGAATACGAATAGTTTTGGCCTGATCAGCAATAGCACGAGTGATTGCTTGTCTAATCCACCAAGTGGCATAAGTTGAAAATTTGAATCCACGACGCCAATCAAATTTTTCTACGGCTCTCATTAATCCTTGATTCCCTTCTTGAACTAAATCCAAAAAGGTTAAACCTCTACCAATATATTTTTTGGCAATAGAAACAACTAAACGCAAATTAGCATTAATAAGCTTTTCTCGAGCAGAAAGAGACCCCTTTTCAATTTGCTGAGCCAAATCAACTTCTTCCTCAAAAGTTAAAAGATTCACTTTTCCGATTTCTTTTAGATACATTCTAACTGAATCAATGTTTCCTTTTTGAGAAAGTAAGCTTAAAAGATCAGCAGAATTACTTTTTTGTTTTTCAATTTCAACAACTTCTTTTGATTCAACTTTATCAAAAACATCAACACCATGATCAAAAAGATAATCAAAAATGTCGTCAATTTCAGAAATGTGATTTTCTGGCTCTGGAATTTGATTTAAAATCTCATCGTTGGTAAGATAGTGAAGTTTCTTTGCTTGATTAAGTAACGCCTGTTTGACTTTAGAGATGTTTAACGTGGCTGCCATGGGGATATTGTATAAGAAAAGTACGGGAAAATCTAGTTCTTGGTCGTTTGAAGTTGATAAAGTTTTTCCATGATTTGTTTTTGTTCTAGAAATAACTTATTAAACTCTTGCTCGTTTTCTTCTGTTTCAGGATTACTAATTTGATTACTGATTTGATTTAAGCGGTCTTTTAATAAGACCTGATTAATTTTATTAATGGTTTTTTTAATTTCAAATAAACGATTTTTTGAATCAATAGGATCTTTTTGAGATTCGAAATAAAGAGTTTCAAAAATTGATTTTAATTCTGCAGGCAAAGAATCTGAGATTTCTCGAAGTTTTTTATCCCCTGCAGTTAAAAGATGGCTTACTAATAATTTAAAACGAGAGGCTGACACGCAAGTTAAGTGCTTTTCAAGCTTCTTAACCAATAAAGATGGCTTTTTTGATCCCATAATTAAGACCATTAAGCGTTCTTCTAATTTTTCAGTTTTTGTTTCTGGCTCAATTATTTCTTCTTTTTTTTCAACTATTGAGCTAATTTTGGTTGGATTTGGGTTTTCAATTTTTTTGGCTTCTTCGTAAATAGACTCAATACTCGAATTAATAATATTGGCAAATTTTTGAAAATAATCAGATTTTACAACGGAATTGTTAATTCTAACGAGAAAAGGAAGAACAACAGAAAGAACCTCTTTTTTACCCTTTACGGTATTGATGTCGTTAATTTTTAATTGAGACTGAATAATAAAATCCCAGATATTACCGGATTTAGAAAGTTGAGATTTAAAAAAGTCTGGATCTGATTTAATAGCTTCATCTGGATCTTTATACTTATCACCCAAACTGAGAACTTTTAAGTCAAAACCCATTGAGTCGGCCAATTCAATGCTTTTTCGAGCAGCATTGTTGCCAGCAAAATCAGAGTCCAGAGCAATAATTAAGGTGTCAGTATAACGTCGTAAGAGTTGCAATTGTTCTGAGGTAAAAGCAGTTCCTTTTAGGGCTACAAAATTTTTAAAACCATGTTGATAAGGAGAAATCATATCAAACTCCCCCTCGACAACCACCGCATAATTTTGTTGACGGATTGCTTCTTTTGCGAGATTTAAGCCATAAAGCATATAACTTTTGTGATAAGTTTCGGTTTCAGGAGAATTAATATATTTAGCCAAATTAGGATTTTTAGATGAAGGAAGAATTCTTCCAGAAAAGCCAACGATGTTACCTCTATAATCTTGAAGAGGAAAGGTTAGTCGACCATTGAAGCGATCATAAAGCCCAGATCCATAGTGACTTTTTCCAAAAGTTCCGGAATCAACCAAATCATCAATTTTGTAACCTTTTTTAAGAATATAACTGCTTATGTGTCTTGAGTCGTCAGGTGAAAAGCCGATATTAAAAATTTTGATAGTTTCAAGAGTAATACCCCGACTCGTGATATATTCTAATGCTGCTTTTCCTAATTCATGACCGGTTAAGATATAGTTATAAAATTTGGCAACTTGATTGTT
>CAZEKY010000047.1:0-3314 GCA_964512875.1 uncultured Gammaproteobacteria bacterium | reverse complement strand
TTAGCATAACGAACAAGGTAAACATCAAGCAAACACGCATCATCGTACAGAACGTGTGGTTCAACAATATTGATTGGCTTCACGATGAAGCGGTTGAAGTAGCTCGTTATCTAACCAAAACCGAAAGGCTCCCTGTACACTGGACGTTAATGCTTGTGCGGTTTTCTATATTTACAGATTTATGCTCCGTGCTCGGACATTTATTTGAGCTGAAAGACTCGGTTTCTGCTGTTCAAATTAAAGAGGAAATCTATAATAAGTGGGGTGCGAGGACGACGCTCGATGCTTCACTATCGAAAAACCTTAAATCGCTTCGTGAAATAGGTGCGCTTGCAAGAGGTGAGAAATATACGTCGTATGTAAAAGTCACACATACCGTTTCTGATCCCAAAGTAGTGGCGCTTCTCTTTGCCGCCGTAATGCTTGCCACAGACCAGCAGTATATGACTTGGGAGAGCTTCATCGCGCATCCTGCCATATTCCCGTTTGTCATCAGCGATGTGACGCAAGCAGACATGGCTGCCGTTCCTTATCTCGCAATGGAGCGAATGGGAGAACAGGTCGTGTTCCGTATAAAGGAAACAGCGTAACGACAACGATACTCGCAGTGGAGGTGATCATCATGACGTGGGATGAATACTACGACAAGTTTTATGATTGGGCGAACAGTACCCAAATCAGCCGAATCTCCCAGCTCACGAGCTTTGGCTCTGCCGATGAGATCTGCGAAGTAGCGATAGAACTGAGCAACGAAATAGCGGCAACGCGATTAATCAAAAAAGCAGTTGCCAACGGAGTAGAGTTTTCCGCTGACCAGATTATCGAACTGATGGATGCTCTTAATGAAGAAGGGATGAATTGCGCCATTTCAGCGAGTGCTTGCACATTCACGCAGGAGCAGCTCAACGATTTGTGTTGTGCAGCATCTGATGATGTCCTCGAAGAAGCAGCATCAAAAAGCGGTATCGACTACTATGATGACGATGAACCAGAGCCGGAGGATGCCGATGATGACTCCGTTTTTGAGCAGGAACCACAGCTGAGAATAGACTTCTTTGGCAAGCTTGCTATTGTGTTGGGCATCGCTTCAGTATTTGACAAGAGACAGAAAGCGCACATCAGGCACTGTAACGGAGACTGCGCCCATTGTCCCCCGCACTACGGCTATCGCTATGGGCGATGGTATTATGGGCATCACCACCAGCAGGGCTGCGAATTCGGTGGAAATAGATGAATAATGTGTACCCCCTGTCAAGGACAAAAGAAAAAGTTAAAGTAATAATGGCGCGAAATAATGATATACTGAACTTGCTTTACCGGTATGGAGGATAGGGCAACGCTGAGGAGCGACCTGAGCGCCTTACCGGGTTTGCGGAAGGGGCAATGCCCATAGCGGTGTTGCTCCATTTCATTGCCCACATACGCCCCTTCCGGAAACCAAAGCGAAAAACCTCGGGGGTGCGGGGGCAGCGCCACCGCCGCTAGCGTGGAGGCAAGGACGGAGCAGGCAACGGTAACGGATAGATGCCGCTCAAGCAGTAATCATAGAATTCATTGGGGGTAAGCCTTGCCAAATCCCATTGGCACCGGTCATGGTTATAATAGTGAGTCCAGTCATCGATGCGGGATTTCACCTGATCGAACGTTGTACAGGCATGCAGGTCAATTTCGTCCTTCATATGCCCATAGAAGCTTTCCTGCGGTGCATTGTCCCAGCAGTTCGCTTTTCGGGACATGGACTGGCGCAGATTTGCATCACGAATGATCTGAATAAAGCGATAACTGGTATAATGACACCCTTGATCGCTGTTGATCAGGGTTTCCGCATGCAGAGAAATCCCATGTTCTGTGATGAGCTTCTCAACCGTCTCCAGTACAAAGTCCAGCTCCAAGGATTCACCTAGCACATAGGAAAGGATCTGCCTGGTATAAGCGTCCAGAATCGTTGATAAATAGCAACGTGAAGCCGTCCCAAACAAAACATAAGTGATATCCGTCAAAAGAACCATTCTAGGGCCATGCTCCCGGAACTCCCGCTGTAAAAGATTCGGCGCCACATTGCTGGTTCGTAATGCTCTTGCCATCCGTCGATAGGGGTTGGCCTTTCGAATGGGACATTTTAGATGGAATTTATCCATGAGCCGCCGTATCTTCTTCAGATTCATTATGATTGGCGGATCGTGATGCAGAAGCCGCATATGGATACCGCGTGCACCCTTGGCATATCCACGAAAGGAGTATGCCTCGACGATCAGAGCAAAGTCAGCTTCATCCTGTTCTTCCCGCATCCTTCGTGTTTTAGCGGCTGAAAGCCATCGGTAGTAACCGGATCGGGAAACGCCTGCCAGGTCACACAGCGTGGATATGCTGAGCATGTTTTGCTCGTGATACAGCGTATCTTGGATAATCGAGAACTTTGTATCTGCGCGTCCCGTCATTAACATTTCAATTTGTTCTTTCTGTCCGCGGTAATAATTTTTTTTACAAACTCTATTTCCTGCCTTAAGTAGCAAAGTTCATGCTGCATTCGAATCAGCGCTTTGGACGGTGAAGTGTCCTCGATATCCGTTCGGTCTAGATTCGGTCGTCTGTGATCGCGAAAAGCTTCGCCGCTGGCTACCGTATCCTTGATGTGCTGCAGAATCCCATTGATTCTAGGTGCTCCGAGCACCTCCGGATCAAAGCCCATAGCCTGCACAATGGATGCCGGAGACTGACCAGCCTTATACCGCTCCCAGAATTCTTCCTTGAATGCGATTGTGAACCGGACAGTTTTGGTGGTTGCTGATTTCACATACGGGTTTCTTTTCAGTCCTAGCAATTCTTCCGGCAGAAACTCTTTCTGGCTCATTTGCACCTCCGTAATCCTGAACGCATGAACAGTATAAACCTTTTCTGTGTCCACATTATGGGTCTCTAACTTTAAGGTTGTCCACATTATGGGTTCCTAACTTTTTTCGGTGTCCACATTATGGGTTTCTTAACTTTTCATGTGTCCATTTTATGGGGTACAGTTTAGAATAGTAGTTAAGAACTACACAACTTGAAGCTATAATCCAACGATTACCCATAAGTTCAACGAATACTCACAAATCCAACGATTAGAAGTCCGAATACTGGAAAGAAAAGAGTCTGGCCTATGAATACAAGGATTGGACGGGGGAGTAAAACGAGAACAGAACGCAATAAAGTCCCCAAAACAAGCGCTTTCCTGGTACGAAAAAGACCATCACCATTGTATCAAAGGTGATGGTCTTTCGTGGAGAAGGACACGAGTTTGATACAAAATGCACACGGTAACCTCGTTCCCGTTT
>CAZEKY010000046.1:1554-3505 GCA_964512875.1 uncultured Gammaproteobacteria bacterium | reverse complement strand
TTGCCATATTTTATCTGGATAGCTGCTTGTCCTCGCCTTTCAAGAGATTGATCTTCGATATCATCATGAATTAAAATCCAGTCCTCTGAAATTTGCATTGCGGCAGCAGTGGACAAAGATTTACCAAGATCGAAACCCATTGACTGAGCAGTTAACATCAATAAGGTTGGACGAAGGTATTTACCTTTTCTTTGAGGATAATCAGAAACCATTTGAAAATGAAAGTCAGAAAGATCTTGATATTTTTCTTTTATCTGACAAAAGGAGGGGTATTTTTTAATCAAATCCAAGTGCTTCTCAATCTCTGGCCATAAAAGAGATCGATACTTACCAAGTACCTCAATGGCGTTTATTTTGGTCATATTGTTTGTGTAGCTACAAAATCTTGCTTGTTAGAAGAATTTGTTTTTTTAATTAATAATCCAAAGGTATAAGGATAGATCATATACATTATTTCAAATGTAATGACTGACAATTCAAATGCTGAAGGTATTTTATTGGTAAGGAAAAAAGCACCTAGTCCGATAATAAAAGCATTTCTAAACGTATCTCTCATTTTTTCTTTAAAAACTTTTTGAATAAGTTCTGGTGGAACATTTGAAATTTGCGCATCTTGAGCAACCTGAGAGTTTACTTTGTAACCAGCATGAACAGTAACAAAAAAAGTACCAAAAGCAGTAAAGAAATTCATTGAAGTATTTTGACGACTTAAATTAGCGATAAAAATAAAAAATTCGATAGAGGTCGGAATGTGGCGTAAAAAAAACAGGATAAAAATAAGAGCTACCCCGCCAAAACCACTAATCATAAGTAGAAGATGATTGTATTTTATTCGAGCATAAAGAATTTTTTTATTATTTTTTAAAAAGATACGCAAAATTCTCCAAAGCAGACGTAGTGTAACAAAAAATAAAACAACAAAACCAATAATGGTAAATATTTGAGACCACTCTAACGCATAACTTTGAGTTACCCTAAAAAGAGGTACATGAAAATTAATTCCCTTTAGTGGATATTGAGGATAAGGAACCCAATCGTAAAGTAGATTCATTTTTTTTAATTTAAGTGGGTCTGAATATAAATCTATCAAAAAAACGCGCCCGGCGGAAATGAAGGCAATTGTATTAACGAAAAAATTAAAAATATAAAAAAGTACTGGAAAGTTTCCTTCCTTTACTTTTTTGTTTAAAACTAAAACTTGTTGTTCTTCTTTTGTTTTATCTATTTCTTCTTCAAAATCTTTTAAGGGTTGATCCAAATGGTTTCCAATAATACGCAGAGGTAAAAAGATGATGTTTTGAAGAATACCGATAGAAATTACTGATAGCCAAATTTGTTGAGTAAGAAAATAAATTGTGAAAAATAAACTAGCGTAAAGCTTAAAACTACCACCTTTAATAAACCAAATCGTTAAAGCGATCAAAAAAATAATTAGTAATACTCCCCGTCCTGAAATAAGCTTGCGGGTATTATCAATTTTTCTTATCTGAGAAAAACTGGATTCACTATTTGCCATTGTTTTCATTATACAATTTAACTTATACTGTATATATGGCTGAAAATAAAGAAATACTCCATAACCAAATAGAAGGGGTTGAAAACAAAACAATAGATAAAAATGCTGGAGTGATGATTGATTTGCAAAAAGATAGAGAGGTTTTTGTTCCAAGAGAGGTAAAAAGCTGGATGGAAAAAGTTGAACAAGAAACAGATCAAGATAATCACAATCAGCAAAACGAAGCTAATGGGGATAATTTATTGCAACCAATCTCAAAAACGCCAAAAATATTACTACCAACATCTAAAAATTATTTTTCCGAAGGATTTAATAAAAAAATTGATGATGCTGGAAGATGGCTATCAGAATTTGTGTTTAGATTAATAAAAAAGAACAAAGGTAATGTAAAATTTAAAGAGGAATGAATGAATTAATTCAAAAAATAATTGTGCT
>CAZEKY010000046.1:0-1454 GCA_964512875.1 uncultured Gammaproteobacteria bacterium | reverse complement strand
GTTACAATTCAACTAATTTTGTCACCAACTGAAAACACTTGGGCAAAAATCGGACGAAGTTTTATTAGCAACACTAAAAAAAGCGAGTCGAATCCAGAAAAAGCTTCTTACAAAGTAGATGCAAAACAGCTTGAGGCCATTGATCAAAAGGTTAATAAAACTGGATTTGAAGTAGCGATCAGAATAGTAGCAATTGCTCCAACAAAAGAAATTGCAAAAACTAACATTTCAAATATCAAGGCTTGTTTTGGTCAATTTGAGTCACCATGGAACAAGCTTTCGAGTAAAAAAATAAAATTTAAATCAATGTTTATGGTTGATTTTATCTATAAATACTCTGTACTTTTTTGGTTTGGTAAAAAAACAGTCCTTTCATCTGAAGAAATTGCAGGAATGTACCATTTCCCAAATAAATCAATTGAAACTCCAAATATCTATTGGCTAAAAGCCAAAAAGGCCCCAGCTCCAACCGACTCTTCTTCTGAAGGTCTTTATGTTGGAGATAATTTATATCGAGGGATAGAAAAAAAGTTTTTCATGACCACAACCGATCGCCAAAGGCACTATTACATTGTTGGACAAACAGGTGTGGGAAAATCATGGTTACTAGCAGATATGGCCCTGCAAGACATCAAGGCGGGCCGCGGGGTGTGTTTTATTGACCCGCACGATACTTATGAAAGCATTTTGGAAAGAATACCGGCAGACAGAATTGAGGATGTCATCTATTTTGACCCATCTCAAACTGACAGACCGATGGGTTTTAATGTGATGGAATGTGAAAGAGAAGATCAAAAAGATTTTGTAACCAGCTCGATAATCAACTTAATGTATAAACTTTATGATCCTTACAAAACTGGGATCGTGGGCCCAAGGTTTGAACATGCGATTAGAAATATTATGTTGACGGTAATGACTGAACCCGGAGCAACTTTTATTGAAATTGTTAGGTGCTTAACTGATCAGAGTTATGTTCAAGAATTGTTACCAAAAGTTAAAGATCCAATGGTAAGACGCTATTGGACTGATCAAATTGCTCAAACAAGTGATTTTCATAAGTCAGAAGTCTTGGATTATATCGTGTCAAAATTTGGACGCTTTATTACCAACACCATGATGAGAAACATAATTGGACAAAGCACTTCAGCTTTTAATTTTAGAACGGCCATGGATGAAGGAAAAATTTTAATAATAAATTTAGCCAAAGGAACTATTGGAGAAGAAAATTCGGCATTTCTTGGTTTGGTTTTAATTCCAAAAATATTATCGGCAGCAATGAGCAGACAAGATACTCCAGAAGAAAAACGTAGAGATTTTTACCTTTATGTGGATGAATTTCAAAATTTTGCCACTCAGGATTTTGCCGTAATTTTGTCTGAAGCCAGAAAATACCATTTAAATTTAACGGTAGCCAACCAGTTTGTATCTCAAATGGATGATGAAGTTAAAAACGC
>CAZEKY010000045.1:2433-3561 GCA_964512875.1 uncultured Gammaproteobacteria bacterium | reverse complement strand
TCGTAACAAGGTATCCGTACTGGAAGGTGCGGATGGATCACCTCCTTTGAGGTTTATGTTCAATCCACAAGATTGAACCATCTCATACTTTCTGGTGCTAACAGTTCGGCTCTAAACAATGTGATCTTATTTTAAAGTTAAAAATCCCGCTTTTGCGGGATTTTTTGATAGAATAAGAAATGATTTTAAGTCTTATATCGACTAAATACTTATTATATGAAAACTAAAAAAAATAATTCTCCTTTTGTCACCAATCTAAATGTTGACCCACAAGCAATTCCAAAACATATTGCCATCATTATGGATGGTAATCGAAGATGGGCTACGAGACGTGGATTAAATACTGGCGAGGGACACAAAGCTGGTGCAAAAAATTTAGAAAAAATAGTTGATTATTGCCGAAATATTGGGGTAAAAAATATCACTGTTTATGCTCTGTCAACTGAAAATTGGAAAAAAAGAAGTGCTGATGAGGTTGCCGGAATTTTTAATCTTTTAATTAATGTTGTTAAGGTGAAAAAAGAAGAATATCAAAAATCTGGTATTAAATTTTTTGTTTTAGGTAATTTCCAGGCTTTTCCTTTTAAGGTTAAAAATGCTATTAAAAAAATTCTTAGCATGGTAATTAAAAATGAAAGGATTAAATTTAACGTTGCATTAAATTACGGTGGTCGTGATGAGATTGTTAATGCTATTCAAAATATTATTAAAGATGGAATTAAAGCTAATGAGGTTAATGAGGAGTTGGTATCAAGCTATCTCTATACCAAAGATCAGCCAGATCCTGATTTGGTTATTAGGCCAGGAGGAGAGTTTCGTTTATCAAATTTTCTTCTTTGGCAAATGTCTTACGCTGAACTTTATTTTACTGATGTTCTTTGGCCAGATTTTGATCCAAAAGAATTAGAAAAAGCTATTTATTGGTATCAACAAAGAGATCGCAGAATGGGGAAATAACTAGGTGAAACTTACCCCAAAGATTGTTTCGACAATTTTAGCAGCAAAATAGGAAACGAAAATAATTAAAAAGCCAATTATTGCTCCTGTAATTTTTCCCATGGCTGCCTTTGACTTATCTGGATTTCCAGCTGAAGTCATTAAACCAATACCGCCAGACACTAACATCAG
>CAZEKY010000045.1:0-2333 GCA_964512875.1 uncultured Gammaproteobacteria bacterium | reverse complement strand
TATCTGGATTTCCAGCTGAAGTCATTAAACCAATACCGCCAGACACTAACATCAGTAATAAAACTAGTCCTCCTGCCACGTAAATATATTCAAGTAGTGATCCAATGATCTCCCCAACACTTTCAAATTTAGTAGGATCATCTGGTAAGTTTATTCCTTTTGTTGCCATGTTAATTTATTCCTGGAATTTTTAATATGTTTACTGCTATTAATCTTAAAATAAAAATTGAAAAAATTGAGAACAATAAACCAGTAATCGCAGAAGTAATTGTTTCTTTAGCTCCTGCAATCTTTTTTTCATCTCCACCAGAAGTTGCAATTAAAATAAAACCATAAGCCATTAACAAAAAGGCTATTCCTCCTGCAATTCCAAATATCCAGCTAAGAAGCCAGCTAATAAAACTATTTGTTTCTACTGGAATACAACCCATAGCAGTATTAATTTGAAGTTCGCTACATCCATCAAAGGGATTATAATTTGCAGCCTGTAAGGTTTTTACATAACCAAAAGTTTTTCCAAAAAAAACAGTCAAAGACGCCAAAAATAAATAAACCCTTCTTCTCAACATATTTGTAGTATATCAAATGTTAGAATTAATCTGTGTACCCAAAGTTTAAAAAAATATTATTTACATTTTTATTTGTTTTGTTAACTTTTTTAATTCTTAAGCCAATTTTTGCAGATGATCTTCAGAATCAAATTGATGCCATTACAAAACAAATTAACGATATTGAAGCTGCCATAACCCCTCTTAAAAAGGAATCTACCGGATTGGCTACAAAAATTTCTCTAGCCAAAAAACAAATTTATGAAGTTGAAAATCAAATTACAGATCTATCAAAAAAATTATTAGACAAAGAAAGTGATTTGGAGGTTCAAAAAATCTTACTTTCTGAAAGAGTAAGACGCTATTACAAAAACAGTAAAAACTATAATTCTTTTCTGGTTTTATTTTTTGGATCAGACAGTAAAAATAATTCAATTTTTGAAGAATATGCTTGGTATCAATCAATCATTTCTCGAGACAAAGACACTATTACTCAATATTCTCTTGATATTTCTAATTTAAATAATAACAAGAACAAATTAGAAACAGAAAAAAATAAGTTAGCAGTTGTTAAAAAAGAGCTAGAAAGCAGGTCTAGTTTTTTAGTTGGTGAGATTAAAAAAGCTGAAGATTACAAGGCGGAATTATCAGCAAAACAGAAATCTTTAATTGCTGAAAAAACTGCTATGTTTAGCACTTCAGTTGGCAATGTTTCTTCATCTGACGATCCAGCCTCAAGAGCTGATTATAGTCCAGGTTTTTCTCCAGCTTTTGCTCTTTTTTCTTTTGGGGCGCCTCACCGAAAAGGTATGAGTCAATATGGGGCTTATGGAAGGGCTAAGTCTGGACAAAATTACGAAACAATTCTTCGGGCTTATTACGGTGACATAAAAATAGAAAAAACAGATTCACCTGGTTCAATTACCATCAGATATATTTCGAATGGTAGTCAAAAAACTGAGTCTATTCCTTTCGAAGATAATTATATGGTTGGTATTGCCGAAATGCCAGCAAAATGGGGTGATGAAGGTGGTTACGAAGCTCTAAAAGCTCAGGCTATTGCTGCTCGTACTTATGCTTTATCTTATACTAATAATCTTAATAGATCCATTTGTATTGATGAGGGTTGTCAAGTTTATTCCAAAACTAGATTTAATTCCCCAGGTCGCTGGAAACAAGCAGTTGAAGATACTCGAGGTATGGTCATTAAAAGTAATTCTACTGGTAATATTTTTTCAACCATGTATGCCTCAACTTCAGGAGGAGCAACTCTTTCATATACTTCTTCTGGGCATGTAACTCCTCAACTTTGGGACACTACTTGTAGTAATCAGTCATGTTGGCCAAATGATTCCTATGAAAAATCCTCGCCTTGGTATTACAAAGGCTGGTACAAACTTCGTGACGGGAGAGCTTTTAATAGATCTCATCCTTGGTTAAACCAAGAAGAATTTGCTGATATTATAAATGCTGTTCTTTACTATAATAAAACCGGCGATGCTACCCATCTATCACAAATACAAAATTGTATTGATGGTTGTGAATCTGGTGCATGGTCTAAAGATGAACTGCGTCGTCAAGTCGGTGACAAAGGTGGTCCAATATCTTCAGTCAATTCAGTCTCTGTCGATTACTCCACCAGTGGTATTACTAAAAATATTCGAGTCTCTACCGACAAAGGTGATTTTACTTTTACCGCAAGCATATTTAAATCAGCATTTAATCTCCGCGCTCCAGGTGCAATTGTTATCAAATCTGATCTCTATAATATTGAGAAAAAATAAG
>CAZEKY010000044.1:0-3677 GCA_964512875.1 uncultured Gammaproteobacteria bacterium | reverse complement strand
AACAAAGTAAAAAAATGAAAATAAAGAAATCTGTTTCCAACAGATTTGAAGTTACTAAAACTGGTAAAGTTTTACGTATGTCATCTTTCAATCGTCATTTGAGAAGAAAGAAAAGCAAAAAACAATTAAGAAGATTAAAGGGAAAACAATCTGTTTCTAATGCTTTATCTATCAAAATTAAAAAATTATTAGGTAAATTATAAAAAATGAGAGTTAAAACCGGAACAGTTCGAAGAGCTGCACACAAAAAAGTCTTAAAAGCCGCTAAAGGTTTTTGGATGAGTCGTCACAAAAAATTTAAAGTTGCCCACGAAGCAGTTATGCATGCTGGTCAATACGCTTTTGTTGGTAGACGTAATCGACGTCGAGATATTCGTCAATTATGGATCAGCCGATTAAATGCTGCCCTAAAGCCTTTTGAGATCAAATACTCTACTTTCATTAAAATGATGAAAGACAAAAAGATTGAACTAAACAGAAAGATGTTATCAGAAATTGCTATCAATGATAACAACACTTTCAAATCCATCGTTGAATTTATTAAGAAATAAACGGGGATTTTTTTAAAATTTTAAAGCTCCCCCAAAAAGGGAGCTTTTTTGTACAAATTAGATACAATAAACTATGAATCAAAATTTGGATTCCATTAGCAGTCAATATCAAGATAAAATCAAAAATCTTGAAAGCGACAAAGATTTGGAAGCACTTAGAGTCGAGCTTTTTGGTCGAAATGGTTTGTTTAATTCTCTTTTTACTAAACTGAGAGAAATTCCTCAACAAGAACGCAAGGATTATGGTCAAAACTTAAATGTTTTAAAACAAAAACTTGAGCAATTGCTAGAAATACAGGCCCAAAAAGTCACAAAAACAAATATTGCCGAAAAAAAAACAACTGAGCTTTTTTCTCTTCCCAAAATCGGACACCTTCATCCAATTACTCAAACGGAAAGGGAGTTAAACGAACTTTTTAGAAAATTGGGCTTTTCAATATATAGCAGCAACGAGATTGTTTCTGATGAATTTAATTTCGAAAGGCTTAATGTTGCTAAAAATCATCCGGCAAGAGACATGCAAGACAGTATTTACATTAAAGAGCCAGAATATCTTCTTCGAACTCAAACCTCAGCCATCGAGTCATACTTATTAAAAGCTAAAGCAAAAGAATTACCAATTAGAGCTGCTTTCCCAGGTTCTGTTTTTAGAAATGAAAAAGTAAATCGCTCAAATCACTTTGTTTTTCACCAATACCAAGCTGTAGTTGTTGAAAAAGGAGTAACTATGAAGGATTTAATTGGGACGATGGATTTAATGTTTAAGACTCTGTATGGACCTCAAGTCGTCGTTCGTTATCGATGTAAATATTATCCAGAAGTTGAACCTGGTGTTGGACCAGATATGCAATGCTTTAACTGCCAAGGGAAAGGTTGTTCGTTATGTAAATATGCTGGCTGGATAGAAATGGGCGGCAGCGGCATGATTCACCCCAAAGTTTTAAAAGATGCCGGAATCGATCCAGATGAATGGTCTGGTTTTGCCTTTGGCATGGGATTAGATCGCTGGACTATGGCTCAAAAAAACATTAAAGATATTCGAACCTTGATGGGAGGAAATTTAGCTTATAAACCAAACGAGTTATGAAAATAATCTATTCTTATCTTCAAAAATTTCTTCCAGATTTAAAAGTTGAGCCTCATATTCTTCGTGATGATTTAACCATGATTGGTCATTTCACTAATTTTTTTGAAGAAATAAATGATGAAATTGTTTTTGATTTAGATATCAAAGTTAACAGGGGAGACTGTTTGGGTTATTACGGTTTAGCCAAAGATCTTTCAGTTTTTTATCAACTTCCTTTAAAAAATTTATCTACTGAACTTTTAAGTGATTCAAAACATCAGCTACCTATTCAGGTTTCAACTGACAAAGTCAAAAGAATAATGGCGGTAAAGATTTCTGAATTAAAAAATCAATGCTCTCCTCTATGGTTAAAAAACTTTCTAAAATGTCACAACACTAAGTCAATTAACACCATTGTTGATCTTACAAATTACATCATGTTTCTATATGGCATTCCAAGTCACGCTTTTGATGTCAAAAAGACGGGGGAAAATTTGCTTTGGCAAATAAATTCCGAATATAAAGATTTTATTAGCCTTGATTCTTCAAAATTAATTTTGGATAAAAGTATTTTAATTATTAACAATAAACAAAAGCTTCTCAGTCTTAGTTTCTGGGGAGGTCAGATTTGTGCCATCGATACAAACACCAACGAAGCGATTATTGAAATGGCAATTTATGACCCGGCAACCGTAAGACAAAATAGTCGACAGCTAAAATCAGTAACTGAAGCTTCAATTAGACTCGAAAAAGATCTTGATCCCGAGATAATCCCCGTTGCCTTTAATCATCTAGTAACTTTAATCAACCAAGAGTGTCAAAGCCATCTTTCTTCACAAGTTTTTGACTATTATCCCTTAAAAGAACTCCCGAAAGCAATTGCTTTCGATTACTCTTTACCTTCAACCATATCAGGGATTAACCTTCCAAAAGATTTTATTGTTAATTGTTTCAAGAACTTAGGCTGTCAAATTAACGATACTCTCGTAACCCCTCCTTCAATTAGAAAAGATATCTCAATTGAAGCAGACTTGGTTGAAGAGGCTCTTCGTTTTTGGGGATATCACAAAATTCCTCAAAACGAAGCCCTGGCTTATAAAGATGTTGGTGACATCACCCCAAAAGAACTTTACTTGATTGAAAATATCAAAGATAAACTTATTAATCTGGGCTACGACGAAGTTTTAACTTGGCCACTGGTGACAACACCCTTTGATGAAAAAACTGTTATTAAAACTCAAAATAGCATCAACTCTGAAGCTATCTATTTAAGACAATCATTAATTCCTTCTTTAGTAAAACAACGCGATCAATATCATCGATTAAAGTTAATGGAAAGTCAGTTTTTTGAAATAGGAAAAATTTTTCATAAAATCAATAATTCTTATGTTGAAAATTACTCTCTAGCCATTTATCACCACAATTCTCAACAATTACAAAAAGATTTGCAAACACTTGCCCTTACCGGTAAAGTTTATGATGGTAATTTTGTTGAAATTATTTTAGATAATCTACAAAAACCCGAAATCTACCTTCCTCAACAGATTAAAAACACAGCCGTAGAGTTAACATCACAAATAATTACGCTTGATGCCAACATCCTTTTACCTCAAAAAGAAGATCCTCAAAAGCTAATTGAAAAATATTCCAATATTATTGGTCAAAAATATCTTTGGAAGTTAGTAATTACTGATATTTATCAAGATATAAAAAATAATAATTATCGTTACACTTTTAAGGCTTCTTATTTTAATTTAGACGATAAAACCGCCAAATCTATTCACTTAAAAAGTTTTGATTTGTTATAATTTTTTGTAACTATACACACACAATGTGTATTAGCAGACGTCTCTTCCAATCGCTAACAATCTGTCTAATTTTACTTTTACCTATCTGAAGGGGTTATTTCTCAAAACAATTAGGTACCTGTCACTGTTGGGGTTACTGTAACCGTCAAAGTCGGAGTGGGTGTTGGTGTTTGAGTCGAGGTTGGAGTGGGGCTCGCTGTTGGAGTAGGGGTTGGAGAAACATAATCCCAGGCAGTATTTACCCCAATTCTT
>CAZEKY010000043.1:0-3730 GCA_964512875.1 uncultured Gammaproteobacteria bacterium | reverse complement strand
AATTGAACAGGAGTTGTTAGCTTTAAAGAAACTTCGGTAAGGGTTTTGAAGTAAAAAATATATTCAGGTATAATTCAGTTTCCCACCAAAAGATTTGAAGTCATAAACACAATTTATTGTTAGCATCTTTTCCAACTGTAATTTTTTTCATTATTTTTCAACAACAAAAAAATGTATCTAATTCGATTAGTCTTCTTTTCTACTAATTGGTCTCTTTAATAACAAAGCGAAAGTGCTTCTACACCTCCACCAGCAACTATCGCAACATTTTCATTTTTTTAAAATACTGTTTTTTAAAAGCTTTTACAATTAGAAAATCCTTACTCTTAATAAGATCTGGTAAAGGTCCATAAACTAAGCTTTTAAATTTAAGTTGCTCTTTTCTTGTTTTAAATATTGTATTTAATTTTGTCATTATCGCTCTACGTCTCTTTCTCTGTAAGTGTTAAAATTTAAAAGTGGAAAATGAAAGAATTTATTATCAAGAAAAGATAAAAAATGAATATCGAGTTAACTATCAATCCGTGGCTTCAAAAGACCATCCAGAAAGAAATGAAGATAAAATTTATATAAATCAAGATAAAAATATTTTTGCATTATTTGATGGTGTTGGAGGAATAAAAAATGGAGAAATAGCTTCTTTAACTTGTAGTGAAATGGTAAGTCAGGCTAGTAAAAGACTAACAGTAAACAGTTCGGAGGATAACTTGGAATTTTTTTTGAAAAAAGTTATTGATGGTAGTAATAAAAAAAATTTTGATAATAAAGTTTGCTCAACAGCCATAATTGGAGCTCTTTATGGAAATGATAAAAACAGAAAAATGATGTTGGTTAATGTTGGTGATAGTCGATGCTATCTTCTAAGGAACAAAGAGTTAAACCAAATAACTATTGACGATAATGAAATCAGTAGGTCCTACGGATATGGTGAAAGATGTCGGGAGTTACAAAAGAAGCTTAATAACTGTACTGATCCTCAACGTGATCTTAAAAGTGACGAGCAAGTCTATTTTAATTATCGAAATGTTGTCACCTCAGTGACAGGAAAAAAAGAAAATGTAGAAGGAAAGTTTTACAATTTTAATGTTAAAAACGGAGACAAGGTTTTATTTTGTAGTGACGGGATTAGTGATAACTTAACTGATACTGAAATTAAAAATATTTTAATGAATACAAACATGGAGTCAGAATTTTTAATTCAGAAAGCAAATGAGGTTTCAAAAAGCAATAGTGCTCGAAGTAAGGTTGATGATATGAGTGCTATTGTGGTAAATTTTTAAAAAAATGTTATTCTAAACTATGCCAAAAAAAATAAAAACAGCAAAGAAAAAAAATATTAAAAAAGTTAATCTTAATTTAGTTGAAAAAATAAAAAGAATTAAGATTAGTAAAAAAAGTAAAATAGTTTTCATTTCAATATTAGCAGTTTTGTTTTTAGTAGCTGCCCTTTTTTATAAATTTGGAATAGTTGCTACAGTAAACGGTAAAGCAATTTATCGCCATAGCTATTTAAATAAGTTACAAAAAGCTGATAAAACTGTTTTAGAAGCCTTAATTAATGACTCTTTAATTGAACAAGAAGCAAAAAAGAAGGGTTTGCTAATTGAAGAAAAAGAAATAGAGGAAACAATAAAAAATATTGAAACTCAAATTAGCGCACAAGGTATGACGCTTGATGAAGCTCTTAAAGCTGAAAACATGAGTAAAGAAGATTTGGAAAAACAAATTCGTAGTCAAAAAATTGCTGAAAAATTAGCTTCTCCAAGCGCAGAGCCAAGCCAAGAAGAAATAGATGCTTTCTTGAAAGATAACAAAGATTATTTACCAAAAACTTCAAGTAAAGAAGAGCTGCAAGAACTGGCTATAACTCAACTTAAAAGTCAAGCTGAGAATGAAGCAATTAATAACTGGTTTGAGTCCTTAAAAAGTTCTGCCAAAATTATCTATAGATAATTTAAATAGAGAAATAATTAAAATGCTGGCAAGTGCCAGCATTTTTTGTTTAACTTGGCTTATTTAATTTCTTGCAATTCGACCTCAAAGATCAAGGTAGCTTTTGGAGGAATAACCCCTGGAATTCCAGCCTCACCATAGGCCATCTGATAAGGAATAGTCAGTTTTCGTTTTCCGCCTACTTTCATACCCAAAACACCTTTATCCCACCCTTCAATCACATAACCAATTCCAATTGCAGTTTCAAAAGGTTGATTTCGATCGTAGGAACTGTCAAATTTAGTACCGTTTTGAAGAGTACCCAGATAATGAATCGAAACGACATCCCCTTCTTTAACGGCATAACCTTGACCTACAACAATATCTTCTATTTTTAATTGATCAATCATATTGAAAATAATTATTAAATTTTAAAAAGTCCTGATTGGTATAGTACAAAAGTTTTTCCGTTTTTTAAAGTAGCAATCACAGTGCGATTGGAAGTGGAAATAATGTCAGTATGAACAGGGGACTGATTAAAACCTAAATCTAAAAGTTCTTTTAATGTTATTTTTTTAGGATCAAGAGAACAAGTATCTTGATAGGAAGAGCCTAGGGCGATATGGGTATTACCAAAATCCCCTCCATAATTTTCATCATAAAGAGTCTCAGCCATAAACTTATTAATTTTTGAAAAACGCTTATCGGTTAAAGAAAATTCACCAATTTTATCTGAGTTCTCAACTTTTATGAGCTCTTTTAGGTAAGCAAGACCATGGTCTGCTTTAACATCGACAACAACCCCCTCTTTAAAAGTTAAACTAATGTTTTTAATTAAATTTCCCTGTCGATACAGAGGTTGATCGAAAAAGATTTGACCATCGACTTGACGCCAATCGGGGGAAGTAAAAATTTCAAAACTTGGGATATTGCGACCGTCACAACCAACCCATTTGCGCTTTTGTCCAAGACCAATTGTCAAGTCTGTACCCTTAGCCTTAATATTAAGACTAACAATATCAAGTTGATTAAGTTTTTTTATTAAGTTTTGAGATTTTTTTTGAATAGAGACCCATTTGGCTACCGGATTTGAATGTTTTAAATAACAAGCCCTAATGATTTGTTGCCATGTCTGACGAAGAGTTAAGTTTGCCTCTTTGGCCATAGCTGGAGTGGCCCAAAGAGCCAAAGTCCAGGTTAGCTTACCCTTTCCCTCTTTCTCATCTCGCCATTGCTTATAGGGTTTAAAAGCAAGACTTCTTTTCATTATCTTTTTGGGGTCAATCCCCTCAAGCTCATGATAATTAGTCTCGGCCAAAATCATTAAAAAATGATCTGCCTGTCTGACTCTTCCCTTTAAAAAAGTAGCTGGGAAAAAATTAAGTTGATCTTCGTTAGCTAATTCAAAAAAATCACGAGATAGCTCGTCTGGTAAATATTGAATAATGAGATGGGCTGAGGCTTTTAAAACAGCCTTTTGTAAAGCTTTTAGCAGTGGCTTGGCAGATTCTGGAACTTGAAGAAAAACAACTTCTCCTTTTTTGACACCACGACCACCATTTAGAGCAAAATTCACCAGAACATTAGCATAGTTATCAATAATTTGTGGCGATGGCTGATACATAAAATATTAGCCACGAATGATAGCCAAGACCTCATCTCTCTTTTGAGCCATTAGCTCTTCGCTATTTGCCTCCAAATTAAGCCTTAAAAGAGGTTCGGTATTAGAAGCTCTTAGGTTAAAACGCCAATCACCCATTTCAAAAGTTAAACCATCCATTCTTTCAATTGGAGCAAC
>CAZEKY010000042.1:0-3789 GCA_964512875.1 uncultured Gammaproteobacteria bacterium | reverse complement strand
TTTATTTGAAAAACATCATTAACTAAATTAAGTGATTCTAAATTAAGGGAAAACCTTTGGGTGGCTTTTTGAATTAAATCTTGATCCCCTGACCAGAATAAATCGACCTGATAGCCATTTTTAAGAAGAATTTCAGCAACGGTTAAACAATATCTTTCCCCACCCCCTAAAGTATCTAAATATGGATCGTAGATTGCAGCTCTTTTTACCATCAACTTATAATAGCATTATTCTACTTGTTTTGTTTCTGCTGGAGCTCCCAAAGACGGGCATAAATTAAAAAAGTATCAAAGGTTTCAAAAATAACTGAAATCCAACCAACCACACCATCTTGCCACATTCTCTGAAGAATAAGTCTTTGCCAAATTTTGGTTAACATCATTCTAATAAAACGCCACCAGACCACTGGGGGGTGATTATTTTGAAATAAAGCCTGTGCTTCCATGTCGGTCCAGACAAGAGTCTTGTTAAGCATCGAGTGTAAATCTCGATGGGTATAGTGGAGTAAATCTGCCTTAAGATAAGCGATGGCCCCTTCAATAATTGGCTCTTCGTGAAGAATACCTTGATAGCCCTTAAAGTAGTCTCGATTAAACAAACGCTTAACATAATCAGGATAAGAACCGCCATGTCTGACTCTTTTACCAAGATAGTAATTGGCTCGAGGAAGAGCATAATGAGTTGCCTTGTTTTTCTTCAGAGAAAGTTTTTTAATAATTTCTTTTTTTAACCTAGGGGTAACTCTTTCATCAGCATCGACATAAAAAAGCCACTGTTTGCTTGAGGCCTTAAAGCCTAAATTTCTCCACTTGGAAAATTTTCGATTATATTGATCAATACTTTTAACTATTTTAATTCTTGGGACAATTTTTTTGGCTAATTTAACAGTCTTGTCGGTCGAATTGGCGGCCACTAAGATAATTTCTTCAACCCAGCTGCATGATTTTAAACAATCAGTAATCATTTTTTCTTCATTACCAGCCAGAATGATGATGGAAATATTTTTTTCTTTCATTGCCAAGACCCCTTGTTCATTTTATTAAAATAAAAATCCAAAACAGCCTGTTTTGACCATTTAGATTTAGTTAAAAGAATTTTGACAGATTCTCTAAAAATGGCAAACTTTGTTCTAAATGAAGCATATTTAAAAGCAAAATATAAACGATTTCGAGTTAAGAAATAATTTTGTAAATGTCCAGGTCCGCTAGTAGAACCTGAGTTTAAATGCCAAATAATGGAGCTGGGGATAACGGCCATTTTAAACGAAGCCCTGAGTGCTCGTTGACAGAAATCAACATCCTCAAAATACATAAAATAATGATCATCTAATTTGCCTATCTTTTTAAAAACTTGACTGTTAACCAACAAGCAACAGCCACTAACAAAATCAATGTTTTGATTAATTTTATTAAAAGCACCTTGGTCAACTTGATCAATGGCCACATTGCTGCCATAAACATTATTCCAGTCAAGCTGTCCACCAAAGGACCAAATTACTTTACCCAAGTCTTTTTTTTGATAACGATCTTTGTGATACTCAAAACCAGGAGCGAAATAGATTTTGGGACCAAGAATTTGATAATTAGCAGCCTCTTTTAAAAGCTGAATCAAAAAATTAGGATCAACTAAAACATCATTGTTTAAAAGGAGTAAATAATCAAATTCCTTTTTTAAAGCATAATCAATGGCAAAGTTATTTCCCCCGCTATAACCTAAATTAACTCCAGTATCTAAAATAGTGATCAGTTTGTTTTTTGAATATTTCTTTTTAAAGAGAGACAAAGAATCATCTCCAGATCCATTATCCACAATAATAATTTGATAAGTAAAATTTTTAGTCTTAATTTTTAAAAGAGAAGAAACAGTTTGCAGGGTAAGAGCTGCTTGCCTCCAATTAAGAACAATAATGGCAACTTTTTTCATGAAATTAGAAGTTTTTTGTAAGATAATTTAAAGTTAGTCTAAAGCGTAAAAGTAGTCTTTTGAAAAAAGATGACGAGTACTCGCTGTTGAAGTATTTATTAAACCAAAAATCATACTCATAAAAGGTTTCTTGACTGGCTGAGACAAAAGAATCTTTGGTAATTGGCTTTTCTGGTGAGCCTTGTTTTTCCCATAAACGAACATAGATTAAGGCAATAGCAAAGGCTTGAAGTAGAGAAAAAACCAAACCATGAAAACCATCCTTGTAACCTTCGGCAAAGAAAAAACGACTGTTAAATTCTTGAACTGGTTTTAACATAAAATCACTAGTTTTTAGCTTGTAACCTTGAGCAAACAGCTCATCAGCCTGAATTCCACTATAACGAAGAGCCCTGACAACAAACTGACTAATACTAGTGTAGTTATTGTGCTGAATGGCCATTTTTTCAGAATCAAGCAAAGTTAGACCATTACCCTTAACATCGGGTTGACTGTGAATTTCTTTTTTCCAAGTAACGGCTCCTTTTTTAAAAAAGCGAATTAAATAATCTGGCCAACTATTTGAGTGACGAATCCATTTACCAAAAATAATATTTTTTCGAGGAATTTTGACATAGTCGACATCGCCTCTTTTGCTAACTGCTAATAGTTCTTGTTTTAGTGATTTACTTAAGGTCTCATCTGGGTCTAGAAGAAGAATCCATTTACCCTTAGCCTTAGAAAGAGCAAAATTTCTGGCTGGTTCAACAAACTTCATTGGTCGATAAGAAAATACTTGAGCTCCAGCTTTTTTGGCAATTTCTTGACTACCATCAGTTGAATTCATATCAACCACAATAATTTCATCAACAAAGTTTTTAATTGAACGAAGACACTTAGACAGGGAGTCTGCTTCATTTCTAACATTGATGACGGCCGAAATAATTACTTTATTATTCATAGTTTCTTTTTGATATTTTATCATTTTTGAACTCGATAGATTTTAACCCGACCATTATCATAAACTAAGTCAACTTGAAGTGTAAAAGGATCGAGTAAAAATGATTGTTGATTAACAAGATAGATATAGTCAATTTGATTGTTAATCAAAAAACCTCGAGCAAAAAACTGATTGTCAGTACTAAAAAATAGTTTTTCATCAACCAGTCTTGGTTGCCAATCATAATCAGTAATTTCAAGATTCATTTCGTCTTCTAAAAAGACTTGATGACCACTAAAGGCACTAACATAGGCAGTTGTTTCATATAAATATAAAGGCAGGGGAGTCTTTAGTCCTTGTTTGGCATACTTATCATAAGGATAAGTGAGAACAATCCCCTTCGCTTGCTTTTTTAAAAAAGATAAAGCTTCAATTTCATAGTTGGGTAAAACTGAAGGAGAAGGATGGGACAAGTAACGACTTAAACTTTCATAGTTGGAAAGCAAAGTGCTGGAGATAATGACAATCAAAAGTATTTTTTTGAAAAGACTATTTTTAAAAGTAATTAAAAAATAGGTCAAAAAAATATTGGCTAAAAAGAGAGAATAATAAAGAAACTGAATTGTATTCCAGCTAGTCCCCTTCTGAATAAAGAACAAGGGGATTAAGGCAGTTAGCAAAATTGTTAAAAATAAAGGTAATTTAAGTGAATTTTTAAAAGTCTTAAGTGACAAAAGACCCAAAAGTCTAAAGGCAAAATTACCCAGATAAAAAAGCCCAATACTAATAAGATAAAGCGCAACTAGTCTTGGACCGATACGACCACTACTTTCTAGGGTATAGCGAGCGTTAGCTAAAAAAGGTAAATAAAGACGGTCTGGTGACTCAATTAAACTATTGGTAAACCAAAAAGGTTTAAAGATAAAAAGAGAAGCAGAAGTCGAGTT
>CAZEKY010000041.1:0-4261 GCA_964512875.1 uncultured Gammaproteobacteria bacterium | reverse complement strand
AAGTCTAATCTTGAAATTACTATTAACTCTCTTTCTGCTTCACATCTTAAGATGAACTCTGTTCTTCATCCTTTGGGTTCATCAAGCCAAAAAATTGATTTTTCTTCTTTTTCTTACTCTCTTGATCGGCTTCCGCAAATTAATCAATCAGTCGACAAAATCATCATGGGGCAAAGTCCCGAGGTTTTTAGTCAAGCCGCTTATGGCAATATTACTCAATGGAAAAAAGTTAAATCCACAAACCGTCGTCGAATTGCCTATTTCAATCCTTCTAAAAAAACTCTCGCCTTCTTTATTGCTTCAGTTTCTGACATTGATGATTTAGTTAATAACCTGATTGCTTTTCAAATTGAATGGAATAAGTTAAATCATTTACTAAGAAAGCACTACTCTCTCTTTTCTCTTTTTAAAAGAGATCTTGAGTCTGGCTTATTTTTCAAAAAATTTAAAATAGATAAAAAAGATTGGGAAAAACTCACCTCCTCTTTGGGTTCAGGTTATCTGACAAAGATCAAACAAATATATTCTTCTTCTCTAAATCTTCGAGTTCAACTTTTAGCCGCTTCTTGGCTTAACTACACCAAATCTACTCAAAAATGGTGGAAAAATATTGCCAGTACTGTCTCTCCCTCTTTTCACATTTCCCGACAAGAAATTTATTTCGTTTCCAGCAACACTCATAGCCTCTTAAATGCCTTCACTGGCTTTCCTCTTTCTCGTCAGTTTGAAATTATAAGTTTTTTAAAAAAGAAACACCCCTCTCTTTACCAAAATTGGGAAAAAATTAAAGCTAAAGAGTCACTTTTAGACCCCATCGACTTTACCTACTATGCCTCTCGTAAATATTTAAATCAAAGTAAGGTCAAGGCAGATTATCTCTCTTTTCAAAAGAAGTTAGGGATTTTTAATCTAGACAATCCCAACTACCTTGATATTACCACTCAAATTTTTCCTCTTAAAAACCTACTTAAGTCAAAACGTCTTGATCCTCGTCTTAAAATTAAAGACCCCCTAAAAATTGCCAAATCAAAGGCTTTAATCCTAAATATTGACTATCCTCTTGGTTTTGCTGCCTATCACATCCTTAGTGAAGTGATGGAAAATGTTTCTAAAATTAAAGGCGTTTATATTCTCGGTAAGGCGGCTGTTTTAAACAGTCAAATTGGTGATCTTCAAATACCTCGTCTAGTCTTTGATGAACACACTCAAAACTCTTATCTTTTTAAAAATGCTTTTAATAGCTCTTTTCCCTTTGTTAACAATCAAGGTTCCATTTTAACTAATCAAAAAGCAGTTTCTGTCTTTGGCACTTATCTTGAAAACAAGGCTCTTCTCAATTTTTATTTCAAAAATGATTTAACTGTCATTGAAATGGAGTCCGGTCCTTATCTTGGTGCTATTAGTGAAAGCTGTTATGATCAACAAGCACCCAAAAACAGCGTGGTTGACCTAAATCACTGTCCCTTTGACATTGGCATTATTAACTACGCCTCAGACACCCCTTATTCTAGTCTTCAAAATTTAGGTGATTCTAAATTAGGTCTAGCCGGTATTGAACCAGTTACTCTTGGTACTCTAGCCATCCTTCAAAGAATTATTGATCTAGAAGAAGCCTGAGCTTATTTCATCAACTCTTCAAACTCTTTTTGATCTAGACTTTCTTTTTCAGCCAGCACTTTAGCTACGATATCAAGTTTTTTTCTGTTTTTATTTAAACTTTCTTTAGCCTCAATGTAAGCCAACTCAACAAATTCTTTAATTTTTTCATCAACCTTACCTTGCATTTTGTCTGAAATCTTAGCAGCCTCCATAAAAGCTTTGCCAAAATCATCAATATCTACCTGTGGTCCTAAATTTACTGGTCCAAGTTCACTCATTCCCCACTCCACCACCATTTTTCTGGCAATATTAGTGGCATAAGAAATGTCAGATGAGGCTCCCGTTGAAATGTCTTTAAAGACAATCTCTTCGGCCGCTCTCCCCCCCATAGTCATCGCCATTTTTTTAATTAATTTACTTTTAGTATGATGAATCACATCTTTTTGAGGTGGTATTAAGGTAAATCCTAAAGCTGCTCCTCGAGAAATTATTGAAATTTTTGACACTGGATCAAGCTTAGCCTCATAATTTACAATTGCATGACCAGCTTCATGATAAGCGGTAATCAATTTATCATCGTCACTTTGAACTCTTTTTTTCTCTGCTCCCAGCTTAACTTTCAAACTAGCGTCATCAATATCTTTCATGCTAATTTTACTGTTATTAGCTCTGGCAGCTCCAATGGCAGCTTCATTTAACATATTTTCCAGCTCTGCTCCCGAAAATCCAACTGTTGATTTGGCAATTAGCTCCCACTCAACTTTATCTTCAAACGGTTTTCCTCGAGCATGAATTTTTAATATTTCTTTTCTAGCCTCCAAATCTGGTAGTTCTAAAACTACTCTTCTATCAAAACGTCCTGGTCTAAGTAAGGCTGGGTCCAGCAAGTCTCCCCTGTTGGTTGCTGCCAATACTACTACGGCCGAGTTGGCCTCAAAACCATCCATTTCAACCAAAATTTGATTTAAAGTTTGTTCTCTTTCACCATGGCTCTCCATTCCCCCTCTCACCCGACCAATAGCATCAATTTCGTCAATAAAGATAATCGCTTTACCTGCTTTTTTGGCAGTACTAAACAAGTCTCTTACTCTTGAGGCGCCCACTCCCACCAACATCTCCATAAATTCAGATCCCGCCATAGAGTAAAAAGGCACGCCAGCCTCTCCTGCTACTGCTTTGGCCAGCAAAGTCTTACCCACACCGCTTGGACCAACTAAAAGCACACCTTTAGGCGCTCTGGCTCCCATTTTTTGATATTTTTCAGGATGTTTTAAAAAATCAACTACTTCTACCAAATCATTTTTGGCCTCTTCGACTCCAGCCACGTCTTTAAAGGTTAAACTTTGTTTTCCTTTGATAAAAAGCTTAGCGGTTGATTTTCCAAAACCAAAAACTCCTCCCGCACCTCCGGCTCCACTTTGTTTTCTAAAGAGCCATAAGATAAAAAAGAGAGGCAAGCCGATAGTTAATAGCAAAGTAAAGATTTCACCAAAGATTTTCCACCCTTCTCGATTATTTACCTCAAGATTAATTTTTGACAGCTCAATTCCTTCTCTTTGTAAAATCTCACTCAAAGAAGAAGTGTTTTCTTTTGAGCTAACCAAGATTTTTTCGCCCCCCTTTAGCGTTGCGATGATTTGATCACTTGAGACCATAATTTTTTCCACGTTTTCCTTTTTCACCTCACTAATTACTTGGGATAAAGACACTTGAGATAAGCTTTGTGGTACTAACAAGTCAAAGAGGGTTAGCAGAATGAAGTAGCTTAAAACAAGATAAATCAAAAACTTAATTATTTGTTTTGGTCCAATTTCAATTCTTTTTATTTTTACCCCTGGAGGTAATTTGTCCAAAATTTCTTTTGGAATATCTTTTATTTTTTCCTTTTCAATCTTTTCTTTTTTCTTCTCGTTTTTAATAAATTTTTTCTTTAATTGGTCAATAAATTTCATCTTTAGATTATACCATTGAAGCAAAGCTCTTCTTTCTTATCGATAGCTGTTTTTTAATAGTTCCATTAGTATTTCTCGATTATCATTTTTATTTTGCTTATTTTCCGCCGCTTTTACCCAAAACTGATGATTACACTTTTGACATTTGTAAAAAATACGAAAGCTATCTTGTTTATATTCACTTGCCACTGGCTTCATTAACCCCTGACACTGACTCGCTCTGTCTCCCGGAATCGCCTCATCCACGTGTTTCCCCCACAAACAATTAGGACAATGGTCAGTTGTCCCATTACCAATTACTTTCTCACCACAAAGTTCGCAAACAAAATTTTCAACCACTTTTTTCATTTTATTTTGATAATAATATTCCCATTTTAATATCTTTATCCAATTTTTGGTTAAAAAGAAGTCTTCCTCCCACCACGCTGGCTTGAGGTTTTACTTCAACTGGCTGCCATTCTTTTGGGAAAGAAAGCAAAGAGGTGAAATTAGTATCGCCAAAACCTGATTGTTTTTGAATATAGCTAACGTAAGAAAAATTGTTCTTATTTAACAAACTATTAGTGCTTGAATACTTAATTTCAACACTTTTTTTACTCATGACATCTATTGTCACCAACATTCCGACTTCTTTTCTGCCACTGACTTCTTTAACCCTAATCTCATCACTACTAAAACTACTTTTTGAATTATCTCTTCCATCAATTAAA
>CAZEKY010000040.1:2500-4542 GCA_964512875.1 uncultured Gammaproteobacteria bacterium | reverse complement strand
TATTTTTTCATTATCCAGATTTCGATTATTTTGAGTCTCAATCAGTCTTTTAAAAACATCTTGTACTTGAGGACCTAGTCCAAATTTTCTTGTCTTTTCGTTTTTTTGACTTAGTGCTGATTGTCGATCTGAAGTAAATTCCATTATTTATTGTAACTTAATTTTAGTTAGAGAGATTTTTTTAAAAAAATAATTAAAGAGTGGTGTGAATTAATTTAAAAATCTTGATGCCATTAACTTCCCACTCTTTGTCAATTTTGGCCCAACCAAAAGCAGCCACAGACCATTCAGGGTTGTTAATAGGATTACAGTCAATCTGGAAAGGCTCACAAACAACAAAAAGTTGCTGGGCTAAATCTTGAGGTAAATTGACTAACTTGGCCTGCTTATTATCCAAAACGTAGCGATAAGGAGGATCATAGTTTTGTTTGGCTAGAAGAGCAAAGTTAAAAGGAGTGTCATTGCTGTTAGAAATTATCAAGTCGGCTATTTTTTCAACTGTTTGATACTGGCGATTAGGTTGATATCTAAAGGGGTTTTGAAGAAAGGAAAAATAGGAAATAAGAAGGAAGAAAAGAATACCTAAGTACTTAAATTTATTAATAACAAAAGCAGCCAGGATAAAGACAGGTGGAAAAAGAAAGGCAAAATAATGAGAATAGATATGCTGCTTGTATAAAGCTAAAGATATTAAGCCAGAGAGGTACCAAAAAAAGATGATCCAAAAAGATGATTTCATTTTTTGACGATCTTTAATTAAGATAAGAAACAAAGCAAAAGCAAAAACAAAACTAAGAAGTATTCCAAAAGAGATATTCTTTCCGGCTAGTAGATCGGTATTAATTTGATTAAAGAGAGATGGAATTTTGGGTAGAGCCTTGTAGGCCTTAATATTAACAGTAGTCTCCCTTTGAGTAAAAAAAGTCATCAGGGCCTTAGTATTTTGACCATTATGTTTTAAATCAAAAAGAATTTGAGGAGTAAGGGATAGAATAAAAATGAATAAGGCGAGTAAGGAGAACTTCACAAAAAGCTTTAAATTTTTAGATTTTGAAGTGTAAAGCTGATAGAAAGAATAAAGCCAATAAAGACCAGTAAAAGGCAAAAGGGCCAGACCGAGATAGTGGCTGTTGATAACCATAACAAAGGATAAAGAGGCATATAAAAAATAATGATATTTTTTTTGTCTAATACTTTCAAAGAAAAAATAAACGAAAAGTAAGCTAAAAAGAGGCATGATATTGGGGTTCCAAATGAAGTTAGAGTATTTGATAACTACTGGTGAGATGGCAAAAAGAAAAGCAGCAATCAGGGCAGTATGATGATTGAACCATTTTTTGGAAATGTAGTAAATTAAATAAACAGTAACTACACTCAGCAGAGCAATAAAAACTGCCGGTCCGACTGGGTGGAATAATGAAAAAAGTAAAGCGGGTGAGATTAAGTAATAGAAATAAGGACCAAGGTTCATGTTGCCAATACTAGTTTGGGGGCCAATAAAAAAGAGGTTAGCATTTTTTAAAAAATCTTTAATAATAACCACATCCCTACCCTGATCTCCTAAAAACTCCATGTAATCAGATATTCGATAAAGACGAAGAAAAGAGGCTAAAATTATTATTAAAATTAAAAGCCAATTTTTTTTGATTAATTGTTTAAGCACGGTGAAAGTTAAGCTTTAGCCAAAGCCTAAAAAGGTCTGAAAAACTTTTAATAATTACTTTTAAATGTCTACCAGTGGCCTTACCCTCAAGACGAGGATAATGATGAACCGGAATTTCAACTATCTTAAAACCTGCTTTTTTAGCCTTAATTAAAAATTCACTACTAATAAAAGCCCCTCTTTGAGCTTCTAGACGAGGAATGGTGTCAATGACTTTTTTTCTAATTAGCTTAAAGCCACAATCAATATCAGTAACGTGAAGTCCAAAAAGAATAAAAACGATGGCTTCCCAGATCTTTGAAGTAAAAATAGTTAATTTCGAAACTTGTCTAGCAAGATAATAGCCGATAACAATGTCAGCATTTGTCTGTTGTTGTTT
>CAZEKY010000040.1:0-2400 GCA_964512875.1 uncultured Gammaproteobacteria bacterium | reverse complement strand
TAGAGTATAAAGCAAAAAATAGGTAAATAACAAGAGCAATAATCTTTTGCTTGACAAATAGGCAATCTCGACATATACTATCCCATAGTTAAATATTAACAACGCAGGTGGAACACAAAATATTAAATCTAAAACTAATTGTTAGTGCTTTTGCGATATTATTATTATCGTTAATTAACACTGGCACTGCATTTGGTTATGAAGATAACCAAGCTAAAAAAATCTCTGTTGATAAAAAAGTAAGAGAGATAGGAAGTACTCAATTTTATGACAATATTGAAGCATCCCAAAAAATGTTTTTTGAAGGTGATGTTTTAGAATTTCAAATTAATGTCCACAACGTTGGCCCAGATGATCTTTACAATATTAACGTTAAAGACATGTTGCCTAAAAATTTAAGCTTAATTTTTTATCCGGGTAAATTTGAAAGTGATCAAAGAATTGTTGAATGGGATATTGATAAAATCCTTCACAATCAAAGTAAAACCTTTTATATAAGAGCTAAAATTAGCGATAGTACAAAATTAAATACCATGACAAATCAAGTTAATAAGGCTGAAGCTTGTGGTGGAGGTCAATGTGACAATGACACTGCTAGTTACGTCATTGGCAGAGTTAGAATCCCAGCAACCGGTAATAGTGACATTTTAGTCAAAAGCGGATTTGCTGCCTTAATAGCCGGATTCGGTTTCTTCTTTAGAAAGAAATCAAGAGGTTATTAATAAAATAACAATAATTAAATCCCCCTACTTTTGTGGGGGGATTTTTATTTGGTAATTAATCTTAGGCTCATGATTCCGGCAGTTGAATAACGGTCAGAAAAATTTTGATCAGCACCAAACCAAGGATCATGAATTTTGTAGCTACCAGCACTACCGCTAGTAATAACAACAAAATGCATTCCAGCAATATTACTCATTTTCATTTGAGCGATAACATAACGACCAGAACTTAACTCTTTATCAATAGTAGAAGAGCTATAAGGTAGCTGCTTGTAAGAATAACCTTCAGGAACTGAAGGAATTGTCATGTAGGCGGTATTACCCCAAAAATGAGTTGAATCGGCAGCATAAGATAAAGGAGTGACTGAGGATGCTGAATTAATTTTTTTATAAAGCATTGACACACTGCTGATATAACAACCAACCTCTCCCACAGTATCATTAGATAAGCCAATATATTTTTTACACCATCTGGGGTCTCGCTGCGAAAAGAAGTTACCATCGCTGCCCCCTGATGGAACAGCATCCAGACAAGACCCTCCTCCAGCAGATAGTGAAAACCTTTTTAGTTCTAATAATTGCTGCTGTACCTTTTCATATTCAACTTCGGTTGATTTTAACAACTGACTTTTGGCACTTTTTTGACTGTCTAAACTTCTTTTTTGAGCAGCTAATGTTTGTTGGAGACTTTCCATTTCTTGTTGCTTTTGGGCTTTTTGGGTTTTTTGAGTATCATAATTTACCCTAACTGTTTCCATGTTTATTAAACTATTTTGACTATTTTTTTGAACACTGGAAACATACTTGTAATGCTGCAAATAGGTATTTAGATCATTAGAAAAAAGAAAAGCAAAAGGAGGAACATTTTTTTGAAGCTTATAATTTTGAGCGATTTGAAGAACATAAATCGAAGATAAAATGTTTAACTGTCCGTTTAAATCAGTAATTTTGGAAGCTAAATCATTAATCTCACGCTCTAGGCTTTTAATTGAGTTTTCTGTCTGAGTAATCCGAAGTAAAGTAAGATCGTACTGAGAATTTATAATTTTAATTTGATTTGACAGGGTATTTTTAGCCTTACCCAACTCATTAAGCTTATTTTCTAAATCAGTCTGTTCATCGGCAAAAAGTAAAATTGGAGATAGGAATAAAAAAATAAAGGCTGATAATAAAAGTAAGTTTTTTTTAAGCATCAAAATTTGATATACCTTTTGACCCCGATAGCACTAGCAATATAACCCAAACAAAAAGAAAGGAAGGTTTCGATGACAAAAAGTAGAAGATAAAAATTAAGTTTAAGATCAATAAAAATCACTGGTTGGAAAAAAGAATTGATAGATTTTTGGGAGATAAAAGCAACTAGCAAACTCAAGAGAAAACCAGTAATACTACCAAAAAGTCCATAGATAATACCCTCAAGTAAAAATGGTTTTTCTATATAAAAATTAGAAGCACCCAAGAGACGACTTACAGTAATCTCGTCTTTTCTATTGGTAATTTTCATACCAATAATAGTAATCATGGTGACGAAAGAAATTGAAGAAATGATTATTATTAAAGATAAACCAATTTTCCTGGTAGCATTGGTCCAGTTTAAAAGTGAGTTGATAACATCTTTTTGGTAAATAATATCATCAACAATATCAGTTTTAGTTGAATAATTTTGATAAATTTGCTC
>CAZEKY010000039.1:0-5043 GCA_964512875.1 uncultured Gammaproteobacteria bacterium | reverse complement strand
CCGCATGATTTGGCTCCCCCTGTTGGACTCGAACCAACGACACTGCGGTTAACAGAATGTCAAAATAGATGTTTGCAAAGGAGCTAAAAACCTAAGAAACGCCTGATTTCAGGCATTTCTTTGATTTTACACTGAGTCAATTATGTCCATAATGCATCGTTTTACTGCATCTATTTTACGTGGGAAACAGTAAAAATGCAGTAGTAAATACCGCGAACAATTTTGGCAGCAGCCGTTGCAGGGCAAGTACCCGTATGTGTATCTAGACGGCATCTACCTGAAGCAGAACTGGGGTATAGAATTTTAGAATATGGCTATTCTGGTGGTCATGGCATTCAATCAGGACGGTTATCGGGAAGTCATCGGCGCAACGGAAGGTATGACGCAGGATTAGGAGAGCTGACTTAGCTTCATATAAAATTTGAAACAGCTCGGCCGGGCGGAACGCATCTTTTCATTTGCGATAAATATCTAGACTTACTCGAAGCGATCCGTCAGACATCTCTCGCATCGAGATTTCAGCGCTGCATGGTATATTTCTCTCGCAACTTTTTTTCGTGATGCTGCGCTCCAAGGTCAAGCTGGCGGCAGCTATACTCAAGGTGATCTACGCCTAGGAGGACAAGGCGAAGGCTTTGGAGAAAGCAAAGGCTGTGGTCAGAAACTGCAGGAATGAAGCTCAAAGGCGTTGAATATAGTCGAACAAGGCATTCTAGAGATGCTGACTTACATGCGCTTTCCACAAGAACACTAGACGATAATCCACAGATGCTGACTTACATGCGCTTTCCACAAGAACACTAGACGATAATCCACAGCAAAACGCCATTGAGCAGATGAACCGGGAGATACGGCAACGTACAAAGGTAGTTGGTACGTTCCTTGACGGCCATTCCGCGCTCATGCTTGTCTGCACCTGCTTCCGGCATATGGAGGGTTCCAATTGAGGCTCCACTCCCCATATGAACGTGAAGTATCTTGATAGTCGGGAGGATGATGCCTTGCAGATCAGCGGATCCAAACACCAGGCGAGGCAATTGTGCGAAAAATGGTTGACGGTACCTAAGACTACCAACGTAGATAATATCCATACTGCTGAAATAAACCGCATTGATTGCATTATTCCAACCAGAACAATATGCCCTGAAAAATAGGCTTTTACTTTTATCGCCCTTCAGGTATGAGAAATATCTGTAAAACGTGCAGTTTATGTGGTATATTTTATTCGCTACGTCCGCCGGAAACTTATAGATTCCCAATCGTTCGGATATGAATATCGAAAATAATCCAAACAGGCGGCGCGAATGGGATATGATATGCAGAGCAATCATCTAGGCATTAGAAAACACAGGCATACTTTTCTAATTTACGCTATCCTCATTGGAGCGGTTCTTGCTTTCATCTGGGGAAACTCGCTGGAGAGCATCCCCGTATCTCAGGAAAAAAGCCTTGGCATCCTCAAACTGGTGTCTCCACTGCTCGAGGTGTTCGTCGGCAAAGGCAATGTCACCGACCATCTGGTACGCAAACTCGCCCACTTTTGCGAATACGGATTTCTCGGCGTGCTGCTTGCTTCCTTCGTCGTTGCGCGTCGACGCGTGGGGTTGCAGTCGATCGCGAACTGTCTGTCTTTCAGCTTGGCCGTCGCTGTGGCAGACGAGGCGATTCAGATACTTTCAAACAGGGGTTCGCAAGTTTCGGATGTGCTTCTGGATTTCGCGGGCGCGGCGTGCGGGCTCATGGGTGTTCTGCTGGTGTGGAGGCTCGCCGGTAAAGCACGAAAATAAACATCATATGCGGGAGGCGAATGGTCCGGGCAAACTCACTTCGCAATTGGTCGTTATCTGCGGACGCTATCCCTCTATCTCCGCTTCTACATACTCAATCCCGCACCAGACGATCTTGATCGCACTCTCGGTTCCAAGGTTGACCGCAACCTGCTTCCTGCTCTTATTGACCTTTACAACGGTGCCGCTGAGGTCCTTGAGCGGGCCGTTCACGAACCGGATTTTCGTTCCTTCCTGAACTGCCTGGGAAACATCGATCACGCCCGAATAGCGTTTGAGCCATTGGACAAACTCATAATCGGCATCGCGCAAGGCACGGGTGCCGTCATCGTATTGCAGGATACGCAGAACCTTACGAATGGTTCGTATATCGCTCCAATCAGGCATGTTGTTCCGGTCGGTCTCAAAAAAAATATATCCCGGAAGCAGCCTGTCAGGACGCTTCTTCAATTGTCCGTTGACGGGCTTCCACTTTAAGACGATGGGCGAGATGGCCTGATAGCCCTGCCTGTGCAGATTCTTCACGACCGAACTTTCGCCGCCCGCAATGCAGAATAGGCAATAGACGTCTTGTCCCAGCTCCTCCATGGATAATCTCCTTCGACCGATTCCCGGCACGTCCGTTGCGTTACAGATCGCCTTCTGCCTGATAGGGCGGCGTCGCGCTTAAGCCGGCATCCCGCGACTGCCGTTGCACTTCTGAGAAATCCAAATCCAAGCCTTGGGTCTGCGCTTGCTTCGGCGCCTGTTTCTTGCCGTTGCCATTGGGCGTATAGCACGGCACAATCTCCTTGATCATCGCCTGTATCGCCGCTTTTCTGTCATCGCCCTCAAAGCGGCCACCAATCACCTCTCTTTCAAGAGCTGCCAGGTGTTCATAGAACCACTTCTCATCGATGTCGGTCGTGGGGACGACGAATATCTTTTCGTTCTCCGTGGCGATCAGGCGCTGGAACTCTTTCTCGGATATCAGTTCCTCATAGAGCTTCTCACCGGGACGAAGACCCGTGATCTTGATAGGCATATCCACATCCGGCTCATACCCGTGGAAGCGGATGACTTTTTTCGCGAGGTCCATAATGCGAATCGGCTCTCCCATATCGAGCGCGTACAACGCCCCGTTCTGTGCGAACGCGCCTGCCTGCAGGACGAGCTGCGCCGCTTCGGGGATCGTCATAAAGTATCGGACAATATCCGGGTGCGTGACGGTGACGGGGCCTCCCTTTTTAATCTGCATTTCAAAGAGCGGGATGACGCTTCCATGGGATCCAAGAACGTTCCCGAAACGAACCATCATGCATTTCATGCTGCTGGTCTTCGCAAATATCTGAACCAGCATTTCGTTGATACGTTTCGTCGCACCCATGATGTTAGTGGGATTAACCGCTTTGTCAGTTGAGAGCATGACGAAACGTTCAACGCCATTCGCGGCCGATACTTCCAGCAGGTTGCGTGTGCCGAATATGTTGTTCTTGATAGCTTCACCGTAGGATGTCTCCATCAGAGGTACATGCTTATGCGCGGCGGCATGGAACACCACATCCGGCCTATATTTGGTGAATACCTCCTGCAGCCTTCGAATATCGCGGATCGAGCCAATGACGACCTCCTCACGGCAGGCACCATTGAAATTCTGCTTGAGTTCACATTCAAGCTCATACGCGTTGTTCTCATAAATATCGAAGATGACGAGTTGCTTGGGTGCAAAGCGCATAACCTGCCGGCAAAGCTCGGAGCCGATCGAACCACCGCCACCCGTAATGAGGACTGTCTTATCCTTCAAATATGCGCTTACGGAGGAAAGATCCAAGTGCTCCTCATTGCGCATCAAAAAATCGGCGATATCCAGATCCTTAATCCAGGTCTTTGTCACTTGATTCTGTTTGTCTATGTTGTCGATCCCGGCCAAGATTCGGATTCTGCAAGCCGTTTGCCTGCAAAAGTGGATCAACTCATCCATATCCGCGATATGCGCGGGGTTAATGGAGATCACGATCTCTTGTATGTTATATTTTTGGGCCAGTCCCGGAATATCCTTCCTGCCGCCGAGGATAGGAACATTATCAAGGCGATAGGACCGCTTTGCGGGATCGTCATCTACGATCAACACCGGGATGATGTTTTCGTACATCTTCTTCTTATATAACGCGAGCACATTGGATCCGCCGCTACCCGCGCCGATGATCATGACTCTTTTGTAATGGTCCCTGTTCTTGATGTGGAGCGCCGTCCTGTGCAGGAACCGCATGCCGCGGCCAAAGATACGCGACGCAACGATTGCCAGCGCGGTACATACGGCCGCCATAGCAACGACTGCACGGGAAAAACCGAATGTAAAAATGTCGTTGAGGATATAAACAATACCACTGGAAACGGTGCATAGTATAAATACCAACACGACTTCGCGTAGGCCCGCATATTTCCAATAGATCCGATAGAGACCTCCAAACAGCAAAGTGGGGAGGAACACGGCCTCATAAATCGGTAGATAAGCGAAAAAATCGCCCGGAGCGCCGCTCGTGCGAAAATCGGTTTCAAACCGGAGCAGGATCGAAATCTCGATAGCTGCGGCCACCAACACCGCATCCAACAGCAACAATCCAAAGGAGCGAAACCAACGCTCGGTTTTCGTGCTTTGCGATCGAATCGTTGTTACGCTTTCAGAAAGACCCATTTCGCCCATATCCCATCATTCCCTTCAATCGCTTTCACCGAACAGGAAATCGTGCAAAAGCTCCTTATTCTCCTCGAGATCAATCGTGACGACGCTCTTGCCGTCGATGCTCGCGTATTTCCATGTATCCTTAAAGGGCACGGTCCCGCTCTCTAGTGTAAAATTTTCCGAGAAGACTGCGTCCGCGCCTAATTGTATCAGTGTCGTTGCATCAATATTGGTTCGGACATATGGCAGCAGTTGATTGGCGAGGGAAGTCAGCGTGCTCACGTTGCGTTCCTGTTTAGCGCGATTGAACAGTGCGAGCATGACCTGGCGCTGGCGGCGCGTGCGTCCCCAGTCGCCGTCTCCCGTTCTACGATTGCGGCAGTGTATGAGCACCTGCTCGCCGGTGAGCACATACGTGCCTTCCTCCTCGGGCAGCGGTTCGGTCTGCGTATACTTATTGATATAAGTCGCTTCTTTTTGTGTGATGCGCAGTTCCAGTCCTCCAAGCGTATCCACGATCTTCACCATATTCTGGAAATCGGTAATGATGTAATACTGAATGTCCAGCCCGAAGTTTTCGTTGATGGTGTTGAT
>CAZEKY010000038.1:1405-5085 GCA_964512875.1 uncultured Gammaproteobacteria bacterium | reverse complement strand
TTTAGAATATCAAGATTAGTTTTGAGCCATGATTTATCGGGCAAAATGTTGTCTGAATCAATAAGAGCTACATAGTCACTTTTGGAAGCTCTAACTCCAATGGCTTTAGCTGCTTCAGCCGTTTTAAGAGGATTTTGGAGAATTTTAGCCTTAAATTTTTTGGCAATAGTTAAAGTTTGATCAGTCGATCCCCCATCGACAATTAAAATTTGATAATCAGTAAAATTTTGTTTTTTAATCGAAGCCAAGCAAGACTCTAAAACATTAGCAGCATTAAGAGTGGGAATAATAATATTAAGGGTGCTCATTTGAAGAAAAATCTTTTAGCTTCTTAAGGTATTTATAAGCGTAGGTAAAAAGATGTTTAAGATCATTAGGACTTCTAATAGAAATTATTTTTTGAAAGATAAAGTTGGGGGTGATAATACCTTTAAAAAGTCCTTGAACTAAAGCAAGTTGGTCACTAGAGGAAATGGGTGTTTTAATTACAGGTTGTCTCATATCATAGTCATCCCAGTTTTCAGTTAAAAGTAGCTTATTTTTTTGACAATAAGCAAAAAGTGGAGTTCCAGGATAGGGAACTAAAATGGTAGCCTGAAGACTATCTGCTAGTCCTTGTTGAAAGATATGCCGAGCTAAAGTTAAGGTTTTGGAAGCATCCTGATAGCTTTCATGAGGATGACCAATAATAATGGTGATGTGAGGTTCAAGACCAGCAGCTTTAGCAATTTTTAATGTCTTTAGAGCATCGCTAGTCTTTTCATTTTTATTAATAAAATCTAGAGTCTTTTGATTGGCAGACTCCAAACCGTAAAGAACAAAACGAAAACCAGCTAGATGCATCAGCCGATACTCAGCTGCAGTTAGAGCGCCAAAACGCATATTACAACCAATTTTAACTTTCTTATTTAATCCCCTTTTAATTAATTCTTGACACAATTCTTTTAACCATGGTCCAA
The DNA here is from genome assembly GCA_964512875.1 of uncultured Gammaproteobacteria bacterium. Taxonomy (GTDB): domain Bacteria; phylum Patescibacteriota; class Microgenomatia; order UBA12405; family UBA12405; genus WARW01. Next base: position 4,126 of record CAZEKY010000038.1, on the reverse strand, counting down.
CAGGAAGGGTACCGGAATCATCAAAAATTTCTTTAACTTTAAAGTTATAAACTAAATTTTCAATCTCTTTGAGAGTATGCTGAACTGAGAAATGTCGAAAAGTGGAACAAGGGAAAAGTGTGGTCCATGAACAAAAATTACATTTTCCCCACCAACAATCACGACCAGACATGATATAGGCCCCGGGTTTGTATTTGTAATTAGTGTTGTTATAAGCATAAAGATGCCATTGAGTTAAGTGACGATCAATAATGGGTAAAATATTTAAATCATAATTTTTAGTTAACTTAAAAATTTTGGATTTTGGTGCCTTACCTTTGTTAATTAGATCAATTAAATCAGACAATAAAAAGTCATAGTGACCGCCAATGAGAATAAAATCGACAGGTGAATTATCTAGAGATTCTTGAGGCAGAGCGGTAACGTGATCCCCCATTAAAACAACAATTGGCTGCCAACCTTTAACCTTTTTAAGTTGCTTAATTATCTGCCAGTGTTTTTTTACTACTGGAGTTTTAGTTTCAATAGCAATTAAATCAGGTTTATTAGCACAGATATCATCAAACCACTTTTGATAAGTGAGATTTTTAGCAATGGCATCATCCCAATAGACTTTAAAACCTTGCTTTTGAAGATAGGTGGCAGCATAGGCGGGAATGACGGGATAAATAACATTACCGGTATTGGTCCACTGAAATTGACGATTTTGAGATAAAAAAGGAGAACCTTTGTCAGATTCTAATGGAGGATAGGAAAGCGCAACACTTTTAACCACCAATGTATTTGCCAGTTTTTTGATTGACTTCATGGGCTTTGAATTTAACTTCTTTTTTTGATAAGCCATATAGAAAGAGTATACCGTAGTAAAGATGAGTCAGAGGAATAGAAAGTGCAGCGAGAAAGGAAAGAATAAAATTACTCGTAGTTAATAAAAAAGAAAAAAAGGTAATAGTTAATATCGAGAGATATAAATATAATGGCAGCAAGTATAATATCGAAGTATGGAAAAATATCAAAGTGATAAGGTAGAGGGTAAAGAGAGAGGGAATAAAATAAGCTAGACGAAGACTAGTTTGGGGAAATTTTTTAGCGAAAAAACCTCTTTGGATAGCATAGCGAGTAATTTGTTGAAGATGAGGAAGGATAACTGAACGACGATGGTGATAAACCAACAATGTTGGGTGATAATAAATCTTTTGTTTAAGTTTTTTAGTTAAATGTAGACAGAGAACAGTATCTTCGCCTGGCCAAAAGCGAGTATCAAAGGTTCCAGCCTTAACAAAAGCCGTCTTTTTAACAATTAGATTAACTGAGGGATAATCATCAACAAAACGAGATGATTTAACACTGTTTCTATAAACCCCAGCACCACCACTTCCCAGAAGTGAAGACCAGACTAAACCAGAGGCTTTTTGAAGTAAAGAATCTTTGGGTGGAGTGAGACAGGGTCCAGCAAAAGCAGCGTAGTCTGGGTGTTTTAAAACAAGTTTAGTCGCATTTTTAAAAAAAGATTTAGAAGGATAAGAGTCGTCATCAAAAAAAACAAGGTAATCCCCTTTGGCCATTTTGGCACCAAGGTTTCTTTTTTGTGAAGGATTGGCAGTACCTGAAATTTTGTCGGTAATAACTAAAACTTGAAAGTTTTTTAAAGATTGTTTCTTTAAAGCGAGCAGTGTTTCTTTAAGATAAGGGTTAACTTTTCTAACTGGAATAATGACTGAAAATAAAATCTTTTTCATAAACTACTGGCCCGTATTAACCCTCATTTCTAACTCCGGATCATAAACCCACTTTCTTTTATTCTTATCATCGTAGTAATTAAGAATTTTAAGACGATAGAATACCGCCAAGGCTTCCATTAAACAGTGATAAAGAATTTTGTAGCCAGTAGCATGGGTAAGACTTTGGAAGTTATAAGTAAGCTTAATTGGCGCTTCATAAATCTTTTTAAAACCAAGTCGATTAGCCACTGAAAGAATTTCTAAATCAAAGGCATAGTTTTTAACCAAAAGACGGGGTAATACCTTGACCAAAACGGCTCTTTTAAAAATTTTTAAGCCGGCTTGGGTATCATGAAGATTAATTGATAATAAATATTTTGAAATTAAGTGAGCTCCAAAGCTGATAATTTTTCTCTCAAGGGGATAATCAACCATTGAAGCAGGGTGTCTTTTTGAAGCTACAATGACGTCAGCGTTGTACCACTCCATGTGTTCCAGCAAAAGAGAGATCCCGTTGGGGTCAATTTCCATGCCTGAATCAATAAAGGCAACATAATCCCCACTGGTTTTGGCCATACCATAACGAACAGCATAGCCTTTACCGTGATTAGTCTTGTAACCATAAACCTTAAGTTTTTTGAGTTTTAAAGTTTTAATTTCAGCAAAAGAGTTGTCTACCGAAGTGCCATCAACGACCACAATAACTTCATAGTCGTAGCGAATTTGCTTGAGGGTGTCATAAATTGAAAGCAGGTCTTTTTTGATGGTTTTTTCTTGTTTGTAGACGGGAATGATGACTGATAAAAAATGACTCTTATTTTTCATTAGTTAATAGCTGATGATAAAGATCAAGCGTTTTTTGGGCAGTCTGTTGCCAAGAAAAATCATTGGCTCTAGTTAAACCGAGTTTAACATATTTATCACGAAGTTTTTTGCTATGCCAAAATTGACTTAAAGCAGTTTCCAGCTCTGTTTGAGAATAAGGGTTAAAAGTTAAGCC
>CAZEKY010000038.1:0-1305 GCA_964512875.1 uncultured Gammaproteobacteria bacterium | reverse complement strand
AGTTGATATTTTTTGCTAACTTTATCCAACAAGCTATGATTGGCAATCACCTTAAAGGAAGAATCGGCGGCCAAATGGGTCACCACAATATTTTTAGCTTTGTATTTAGTAATTTGATTAATCACGTGTTTTGAGTGCTCAGAGACAGTGATAATTCGATCAACTTGACGTAAACGATAAAGTTGAAGCCACCACTTAAGCTGACCTTTAAGACCAACTGGAAAGTGACTTGGATATTGACGAGGAATTAGGTCATGAACAGTCACCACCGTTGGAGTGGCTTGACGTAAAGGTAGGGTTAACTTGAAAGGATCAAAATAGGGGTAGTGAATTAGATCATAGTTAATCTCTTTGTCTTTTTGAGTAATGAGATTAATTTGGAAAGAACTATAAGTAGGGTTGGTAGCAATCTCTTTTTTTAAAGCTTCAAGTAAACGACTGGTGTAGTAACCGACACCTCGAAGAGCGTTTCCATCAGTGGTTGGTGAAATATCAAGAGCAATTTTTTTGATCATTTTTTATCCCAATCTTGTGAAAGGTCAATTGAGCGATTGCCTTTCACTAATTCATAATATTTGGTGTAGGTAATAGGAAAGCGAAGGGCAGAATAAAAAGAGAAGACAAAACCAGCAAAACCATCAACATAACCTCGATGTCGAAAATAAGTCGAAAGAAACCAAAAAAGAGGTTTGATAAGATAGTAATTAAGAAATGACAAGAAAGATAAGGGTGTTTTTTTATCAAATAATTCTTGAGCTGATAAAGTAGTGTAGCGATTGGCTCGAAGTAGATAATGAGAAAAAGAAGTGTCGGCGTAATGTTCAAGGTCATTTTTTAAAAAGCCAATCTTACCATCAACAGTGGCTTGCTCGTGAACATCTTTACATGGTAAGTGAGCTTTGCCATTTTTATAAAATCTAATAGTGGGATCTGGATACTGACCACCTTTTTTAAGAAAAGTACCCAAAAAATAGTTTTTTCGTGGAATCCAGTAGCCATCAATGTCAACCGAAGAAACTTCTTTAGCTAAAATTGATAAAAGCTCCTCTTTAAGCTCTTTGGTGACTATTTCATCTGCGTCGAGTTGTAAAATCCAGTCCCCTTTGCAAGCATCAATTCCCATTTGCTTATTAAGATGAAACATGGGCTTATTGGTAGTAGAGATTACTCTGGCTTTTTTAAATTTTTTAACCAAGGCCACCGTGTCATCTTGAGATTGACCATCAACCACAATAATCTCATCGGCAATGTCTTCAATTGCCTTAAGACAACGAGTGATATTTTTTGACTCATTATAAGTTGCTA
>CAZEKY010000037.1:0-5470 GCA_964512875.1 uncultured Gammaproteobacteria bacterium | reverse complement strand
CCTAATCTCATCACTACTAAAACTACTTTTTGAATTATCTCTTCCATCAATTAAATTAATTTGTGAAATATTGACATCAAGGGGCAAGTAAACTCGCAAATAGTTTTTATAACTCCCTCCTGGAAAATCATTACTTTTAGCACTATTTTCATAACTAATCTTTACTGTTCTTTCAATACTATTATCTTTAATCTCAACCATCTGTTCCATGTTTCGATAGATAAAGTAATTAATTTTATTCACTCCCAAATTAGATTCCACCACCATTAAATAATCCGAAAAACAGTTTTCTTGGCCGCATTTGCCATTGTAAAGTGCCCCACTCCAGCCCAGATCAGCACTGCTTTTGGCTGCCTGACTATTGTTAAAAGCCAATTGTATTTCATTTTTTTCTAAAAGATCTATTAGGGCAAAAACTAATTTTAACTGCTCTTTTACCTTTATTTCCTTAATTTCTTCAAACAAGCTAGCTCCTAAGTTTCCCAAAAAACTAGCTTTTTGAATTGATCCTGGAAAAAATTTACTTTCCGAATAATATTCCGCTTCTTCATAAAGATTATCCTTATTAATCTTTTCATTAAAATCTCTAACATTAATTTCCCCTGTCACCCCCAAAATTGACTTAATTACTGCCAAGTTAATTCCAATTACCCCATCCACCTTTTGCCCCGTTTCTTCTTTTAAAAACCACTGAATATCTCCAGCTGCCGTTACGAAATCTGGATTCCAATTGGCATCTCTTAAATACCAATTAGCTTGCCCTAAGTGATTTTTTATCTCAATTGGTGGTTCAACATGGCCCTTAAGTTGACCATCAGCCTCATAAACATCTTTGACCTCAAAATTTATTAAGCTACCTTTGTTAAAAGTTAACATCGCCCAGCTACCAATAAAGCCTCCAGTTGCTCTCAACTCTGCCTCATTTTGCAATAACACCAAATACTTTCTTTCTCTACCATCTAAGCCCAAAAGTTCATCCATCAGATCAAAAGACTTTATTGCCAAATCAATCTTTTCTCTGCCATCTTTTAGTTTTTCTGCTTCTCTTTGCAGATCCATTCTCCATTTAGCTGGCATCCAAGCATAGTCCCCATTCAGTCTTGCCAAAAGTAAACCCAACTCATTTTGAAAATCAATTAAATATTCTTTTTCCTTTTCCAGTTCTACTTTAAAGTTAATTTCTCTTCCTTTAAAAATTCCCTGACTAATTAAATCAGCACTTTGACTAATCGCAATTAGTTTTTTTTCTAAAACCAACACTTCTTGTCCAATTTTTAAGATTGATTGGTAGTTTCTCAACCACTCAATCTTATTTAGACCCCAATCATCAATTTGTTCATCAATTGTCTTAATTCTCTTTAGATTTTTTGCTATCCCCATCTCCATTTGGGTATATTTTTTGTTTTCTAATGCTGCCAAATTATCTTTGATGTTTTTTACCATTAACACAGTTGAACTTAGCCAATAAATCGGCAAGATTAAAAGCAATATCGTGCTAATTAGTAAATAAAGTTTCCATTTAATTTCTTTAAAAATATTTTTTCTTGGCTTTTTAGCTTCTACCCTTATCTCTTTTACCTCTTCCTCCTTTATTTTTTTCTCCACCACTACTTCTTGATCAAAGTTATCATCGTAATCTTCTACTTTTATCTCCTCTTCAATTTTTATTATTTCCTTCTTAGCCACTTCTTCCACTTCTAAAGTCATTTTTTTTTGTTTCCAAAAAGGCTCAATTTCGTCACTCTTTTTACTCTCTTCTTTCTTTACTTCTTCCACCACCACTTCAAAGTCTCTTTTTCTTTCTTCTTTTTCTGCTTTTAAATCTGTGGTCTCCACCAACACGCTCTGATGTTTAATCACTTGCTGCTTTTTCTTTCGTCGATTTTCTTCATCAGTCTTTGAGAAAAAATATTGTAGGCTTTCTTTAACCCCTTCCTTAAATCCCAATTTAGCTTCCCATCTTAGTTTTTTTTCTGCTTCTTTCAATCTAACTTCATCAATTTCATCAATCTTTATCTCTTCCTCCATCACTTTAAATCTCGTCATTTTGGCTTCATCAATTAAAACTTTAGCCACCTGCTCACTGTTTGTTTCCTTTCCACCTATTAGATAGCTTTCTTTCTCAGTTCCAGACAAAAAACTGGCTCTTAAAATAGCTTCGATTAAATCATCTAGGGCCAAGACTCTAAATTTGTCTTCCACTTTGGGTAATATTAAATTTTTGTTTTGGACTGCCAATTTAATCGCTTGAGCCAAAAACCCCTCTTCTTCCATTCCAAAGCCATAAACCCCCTCAGCTTCAACCATTCGCCAATTAAAATCTTTCTCTTTTAACTCCTCTTTAATATTTTCTGCCTTTTTTCTATTATTGACCGAAATTACGGTAATTTTTTCAGCTCGATATTCTTTCATTTCCCACTTTTCTCTCTCGCCAATAAAATCAAAAATGTAGTTAAATTTACCCTCTACTTGCGACAAATCGCTAATTAAATCAAAATTATTTATCTCGTTAAGTCCACTGACCCACTCCCCCACACCAACCACGTTAATATCTTTTTCAGACAGTTTTTCAGCTAGTTTTTTAGCTCCAAATTGTTCTATCCCCACTATTAACGCGAAGGGTAACGCACTATTCATAGCTTATTTTAAACTAAAAGATAGTCACTTTGTTTGTTCTTTTTTCTAAATTTATCTTTACGGTAATAATTCGGTTATTATGCGGTTAATTTCTCCTCCTTTTGTGCTTATCCCTCTCTGGGGTTTAAGTCGCAACGTGAAAAAACGTAAGTACAAGATAACTTTATTAATTTGCTTTTTATGTTCTTATTTAAAGGATTTTAAAGCTAAAGATTTTTGAAAAAGACTTGGTCCCGGGTGTCAGTATATGTAAAAAAACGTCATAATAATAGAAAGGGGACAAGATCAAAAAGGGACTATCAGGATGCTAAAAAGAGGGGAATTGCTTTATTTATCTTCTTTTCAAAGCTACTAGTGTCAATAAAAAGGCTAAGGCTTCACTTAAAGCAGTCACCAAGGCGGCACCATTAATTCCAAATCTTGGAATCATCAGTAGGTTTCCAAAAAAATTAAAAAGTAGGGTAGTAACTCCTAAAAAGAGCAGCTGCTTTTGGCCACCTTTGGCAATTAGATTAAAGCCATAGAGGTGATTTAGATAAGAAAAAATCAAAGCAATTAAAAGTATTCGCAATACCATTATCGAAGGATCAAAGCTACTTGAACCCAAGATTCTAATCATTAGGGGAGCTAGTAGGTAGCTTAGGGGAATGATAATTAAGAGTGATCCTAGAATGGTCAAATTAGCTAATTTAAAGAGTCTTTTTTTATTCTCATTTTTACTAGCCAATATCGGGAAAATACTGTTAATAAAATAATAGGCCGGCTGCACCATATTGCTATAAATTTTATAAGCCAAGGCATAAAAGGCCACTTCTTTAATCCCCACAAATCTATCAATCATTAAAGAATCAATTGCTCGATCATAACCGGTAAAAACTAACAAATAGATTCCCATCGGCCAGGAGTTTTTCAAAAAATCTACTATTAATTTTTTATCAATCAACTCAAACCTAATCTTGACCAACCTTTTAACCAAACTAAAACCAACAACTAAGCTTAAAATTCTAGCTAGCAAATAGATACTAAAAACCCAAATTAGACTAATTGGTTTTGACCAAAAAATTAAAGTAATTAAAAACAAGAGGGGAAAGAGAATATCTACCACCACCTTTAAGCCCATTTTTAATTCTGTTTGAAAAACAATTTCCATACTTCCAGCAATTGAGGTAAAAGTAATCATTAGCAATGCCACTAGTACTTCAAATTTAATCTCAGCAAAGCCAGGCCAGCTAAATATTAAAATCAAACCTAGAACTAAAGCCACCAAGCTCATTATTAGTCTTGTCCAAGCAGCTTGGATAAAAACCCTTTTTCTTTCTTCTCCTTCTTTAGCGGCTGCTTCTTTAACTCCAATTACCTTCGTTCCAAAATCTGCCAGTGAATCTAGTAGCAGCAATATCGAAGTGATTAAAGCATAACTTCCATAGACATTAGCCCCCAATCTTCTGGTTAAAATTCCTGTCGTTACCAAACTAATTAAAATAATTATTCCCTTGGCCATTATTTGCACCCAAGTATTTACTAGCGACCGTTTAAACATAGCTTATTTTAAGCTATCCCTATCAGCATTACCAACAGCCAAAGATTTTGAGGCAAAGTTAACCAGTAGTGATCAATCATCCCGCTACCTACTATTACCAATATTATTATTTTTGTTAAAAAATCAAAGTTCTTTTCCTTAATCTTTTTAACTAGAAAAAAGAATAACGGCAATAAGCCCAAGATCCCAATTTCGCTTAGTAGTAGTAGAAAAATATTGTGGCTTGGCTGTAGCCAAAAGATTTTTTTATCACTTTGAAATTCGACTAACCTCACTAAATAATTACCTAAACCCACTCCTACTAAGGGTGCTTTTTTAACCATCTCTAATGCCGCCAAATTTAATTGACTTCTTTTCTCCCAGCTATTAACATCCCAACCGTTAAGATAATCAGTCAGTAGATATTCTTGATTAATTAGTCTTAAAAGAAAAATCACTAGTCCCATTAAAAAGAAAAAAATAGCTATCAATCTGCTTTTCTCTTTAACTTTTTTTAGAAAAATTATTACCAAAGAAAATAAGCTTAAAAGCCAAATACTTCTGCTCCCACTTAAAGCAATTCCAAAAATTGCTAAGTAAAAGATTATCCACCACCACAGTTTATTGACTTTATCTTTATAAAAAAACCACAAAATCAAGCTGACCAATAAAAAAGCGGCTAAACTATTTGGATGCGAAAAACTGCCATAAGCTCTAATCATTCCTTTACCTAAAATTGAGAACTGAGCCACTCCAATTGTGTTGAAATTAAATCTTCTTTCGCCAATCCAATAGAAAATACCATTAAGGCTTCCATTTTTAGCCATTTGGGCGACTGCCAATAAGCTTTCCACAGCAATCCAAATTGGAATAACCTTAACCAGTTTTTCTTTAATTTCTTTTTTATGTTTTTGAAAATAAAGAATCGTTATTAAATATTGAAGTCCTCTTAGCCATTTATAAACCGCTACTTGAGGATTAGTGGCCAAAACTATATTTAGAAAAATAAAAACTACTATTGCAACTACTGATTTTATTTTCTTTTTCTTTATTACTGGCCTTTCTTTTTTATAGTCAATTATTTCTTTAAGAAAAATCACTAGCCAAAGAAGATCTAGTAGGTAAAAAGTAGGGGATAAATAGTCAACTCTAATTCCCAAAACATAACTCCACTGAGGCCAGAAATGTTTTCCTAGTTGACTTGGAATTAAGCATAAAAACAAGAATAAGCACACAAGCACATCTTATCACAAAGCCCTTTTATTCTTTTAGCTTTATCACAATGTGTCTTTCTTCACCCTCACCCTCAGACTC
>CAZEKY010000036.1:0-5697 GCA_964512875.1 uncultured Gammaproteobacteria bacterium | reverse complement strand
CTTTTGATAAAAAAAATCTTTATTTATTATCAAAAAAAGAAATTTATCTGTACACAAACGATAATTTAGATTCAAAAATAAATTTGGGGGACATCATTGCTACTGATTTTAAATTTTGGAATGGTGCAGCTTATGTTCTAGATTCTCAAACCCAATCGATATGGAAATTTTCTCCAAATTCTACTTCTTTTTCAAAAGCCCAAAGTTGGCTTAAAAACGATTCAAAGCTGGAATTCGGAGCCGTTTCTTTTTCAATAAATGGAAAAATTTGGGTTTTACATCAAAATGGAAATATAGTCTCTTATTTTGCGGGAGAAAAAGAGAATTTTTCACCTAGTCAAAAAGTAGACTTTACCCGAGCCGACAACATTGATGTGACGCAAGAAACAGAACTCTTATCTTTTGTTGATAATGATAGCGTTGTTTACATTTATAAAAAAACAGGTGAGTTATTACATAAATATAATTTTGGAGATTTAAAAATTACGGATTTAGTTTTTAGTGAAAATTCACAGTTTTTGTATCTTCTTTCTTCTGATCAAAAAATATACTTCATCAAGCTTTAATTTGATAAACTATAGCTGATGAAACATTTCAACAAAGAGTCTTTAAACTATGACTTTACCTCAAAGCTTGAATCTGGAATTGCTTTAGCTGGCTCTGATGTGAAATCATTAAGAACTCAAACTCCTCAATTCGCCAATTCTAAAGTAGAAATTAAAAATGGAGAAGCTTATATCACTAATTTAAAAATTCCCTTATACAAATATTCACACGGTCAAACGATTGATACCACCAAAGAAAGAAAACTTTTATTGTCTCAAAAGGAAATACTTAAATTAACTAGCTTTAGAAATCAAAAATACATGTTGGTTCCCATTTCTTTATTTTTACAAGGTAAGTGGTTTAAACTTGAAATCGGTGTTGGTAAAAAGATGAGAAAATACGAAAAAAGAGAAAAGATTAAATCCAAAGAACTCTCAAAAATTTTAAAATAGCGGAGATGCTAGGTAACGAACCTAGGTCCGAAAGTTGACTATAAAAAACGTCTACAAGCTTAAATTACTTTATTCTTACCTCTCAACGACTAAAGTAATCGAAATATGTTGAAATGTCGATTTTTGAGGAAATTACTCCTCTCTTAAATCATTAAAAAATCGAGATTTTAATGATAGCATTCTGATTTAGTTTACACTTTCTAATTACCCTCAAAACAGATAACTAAAAAATGGCTTTTTTAGGCTAATGCTTGCGCAGTAGCGAAAACAGGAGCAGTAACTTCTCCAATATAATTGGAAAAATCAGTTGCTAAAGCACTAAGTTTTGACTTAGCATGTTTTTTTTAACCCTGTTTAACGACTCAATGGATCAAAGTCGGCTTGCAGTTTTTTAAAGTACTAACTCCGTCAATGCAATACATCTCCAGAGCTCAAATTATATCATTTTATGGATTTTTTTTCCCAATTATTAGATTTGTATCAAAAAAATGGCTTCTAGATCCTGGAACCGAGATCAGGAATATTGTTAGTGCTAACTTGAGTTGCAGCTTCAACAATATTATCAAGAGGACTGCCTTCAATTGGCGTCAAGGAGCTCAAATAGAGGTTTTCCACATGCAGTCCGTGTTGAGTCAGTGATGCCAGCAATTCTTCTTTTATTTCATCTTCGATTAAGCTTCTATCAGTTGATAAAGCTTTGACTAAACTATGTTTAGCTATCACTTTTCTAATTCTACTTCTGGTTACTGGTCGAACAACTTTTGAGATAAAATTTTCCCCAATTGTTTGCCAAATTTCAGGCAATTTTTCAGTATCTAGTTTAATTAAAACTGTTACTTCCACTGTCACAAACCTATTGTCAGCAGTAACTGCGTTAATTAACTCATCACCCATAATTTCTTTATTCTCTTTGAGAACAATGTCTTTCGAAATTGTGTATTCAATTAGTTGAGCGTTAAAAAGTTTGACTCGATGGATTAATGGTACTTTGAAGTGTATTCCTGGATACCAAACATTTTTAAGAACTCCTCGAAAAATACTATAGATACAACCGACATGACCAGGGGGGATTGTGACAATAAATCCGCCAACCACTTCATCAACCAAAAGAGATACTAGTAAATTATCAATCGACGCCATATGTAAAGAATTATATCAATATAAATATTAAAAATTAAAAAGCAGACGCAATTTCCATCAATTCCTTTTCTGGATTTTTAGACTTAACAATGAAAGAAGATATTAAAACCCCTTTGGCTCCTAGCTTTAGTGACACTTCCACATCTTTTTTTGAATGAATACCTGCACCAACGATAATTGTCATTTTGGGAAATTTTTCAACCATTTTTTTAATAACCTCTGATTTTTCACTTGCAACTGATTTATCTTTACTCCCGATTAAGTCTTTGGGTTCATAAGCAATCATTGTTGTTTTAAGATTTCTTGCCCAACCTTCACTTTGTCCCAGACTACTGATGCAAACAATAGTATTAAAATCTTTTGGGTTTTCTTTTAATATTTTTTTAATAGTACCTGGTTTTACTCTGTGTTCAGAATGATTCAATAAAGATCCGCTGACTCCAAGTTCTTTGGCTTGAATAGTGGAAATAAAGCCCGTTTTAGCTCCTTGTTGATACTCATCAATGTTTTGCAAATAAACATCAATACCCACTTTCTCCTTAATTCTTAAGGCATCTAAGGCAGATACGACTGGGAAAATTTTAACTCCTGTTTTTTGGCTAACATTTTTACAAACTTTTGCCAAGCTGATCGCACCTTCACCAAATGTTTCCTTATAAAGTTTAAAATTTACAAAAATCATTTATTTGCTTAACTTATATCTTTGTTGTAATTGTAAAATTCCGCTTATGACAGTATCTGTCATCTCCTCGCTGTCATTGTTGTTAATTAAAATTCCATTAATCGCATCGCTAAAATATTTTTGCATAGAAGTATTAAGACCCTCATCAAAGGTGTTGCTCGACAGGTACCAATTACTTGCATTATTTGCATTTTCAACGAAAGGTGTTAGTTTACTATTGCTATTAATTTTAGTCATCATACTTTTTCTTGGATAAATTAATCCAAAACTTCTTATTTGAGATGCTGCTTTATACATATTTTCTAATACTTCTGGAGACGATAAATATTCAATAAACTTCCAAGCCTCTTGTTGATTTTCACTTTTAATATTTACTCCTTCAGTCCAATAACTTGACCAATGAATGTTGGTTAATTCAGTTCCAGAAGAGATATCTTCATTCGTCAAATTTGTTGGAAGTTGTGGCATACTAGCTGTTTCAAATTTCAAATTTGGATTTAAAGACTGAATGTCAAAAACTCTCCATGAAGGCCCAAAATAAAAACCCAAGTTTCCACTAGCAAAAAATATCGTTGAGTTTGGCAGGCTTTCGTCCCACACTTTATCGCTTGTTTTAAATAAAGTATAAAAACTAAAAACATCCTTTAACTTGGTTTTACTTTCAACTGAATTTATATTTTTTGTATTAACTCCATTTTGTTTCATCATTAATCCAACAATATCGCTCCAGTGATCCACATTGTCTATTAGCCCAATTCCGGCACCTGCTATTTTAATTTTGTTTTTTTCATCCTTTTGGGTTATTTTTACCGCTGCTTTTTTAAAACTCCACCAATCTTTTGGAACTTCAACTCCAGATTTACTTAATAGGTCAGAATTGTAAAACATGACCAGGCCGTCATACATTAGTGGTACTGACAACCATTGACCATCTTCCTTTAAATCATTTTTATATACATCAAAATAATCACTTTCTAATCCTATATTTAAGGCTATTTTAGTCGGCACTGGTGATAAATAGTCTTTAAACATAGGAATCCAGCTATTGTGAATCCGATAAATGTCGGGGACATCTTCTGTTACTCCAGTTTTTGCAAGACGACCTGACAATCTTCCTCGATAACCATCTTTTAGATTTTTTTTATAAGTAATTTTTATATTTGGATTTTTGCTTTCAAAGTCTGCAATAACTCCATTCATAACACTTTCATCTTCCCATAGTCCCCAGTAAGTTAAATTCACGATTTTCTTTACTTTATTTTGTTTAAAAAAACTAAAAGCAAGCAGGGTAAGAACAACAAGGAGAAATAATCCTAACAACAGATAAATAATCTTTTTATTTATTTTTTTTTGAGAGAGGGGTTCTTTTTCGATTATTATTTCTCTTTTAACAACTTCTTCTTTATTTTCAAAAGCCATTTTTTCATCTCCAAGCTCCTCAGCTTTAAAAGGTGTTTTTCTTGGCGGTAATGGTGATTTTATTTCTTCTAACTCCACACTTATATCATACTCAAAATTAGAGCATCAATCTATAATTTGTTTTTTTGTTAAAATTCCCTCATGGAAGCCTTCATTTTTTCTATGTTCACAGTTTTGTTTATAAGCTTATTTTCAATATTGGGGATATCTTTTATCTATTCCCAAAAAAAACTTATAAAAAAATTAAATCTTTTGCTTGTCAGTCTAGCAGTTGGAGCTTTACTAGGAGACTCTTTTATTCATCTTATCCCTCATTCTTATGAGAAACTAGATTCTTTTACTGTCTCAATTTTTATTATTATTGGGATATTAATCTTTTTTATATTAGAAAAAATACTCAGATGGCACCATTGCCATGATCTCGATTGCTCTAATAATCATTCAAAACACGTTGCCACACTTAACATTTTAGGAGATACCGCTCATAACTTTTTAGACGGAATGATAATTGCTGCCAGTTTTACAGTTGATATCAAACTTGGATTGCTTACCAGTCTTTCTGTTTTGCTTCACGAAATACCACAAGAAATGGGAGACTTTGCCATTCTTTTTCATAGTGGCTTTTCTTTAAAAAAAATTCTTATATACAATCTTTTATCATCTTTATCATCAGTAATCGGAGTTTTATTGGTTTTTATTCTAGGATCAAGGATATCACTTTTTTCTGACTTGTTACTTCCCATTACTGCCGGAGCTTTTATTTATTTAGCTGCTAGTGATCTTATTCCAGAACTTCATAGCCATGATCCTCCCTTTTTTCAGTCAATTTATCAATTATTATTTATTTTATTAGGTGTTCTTTTAATGTCACTTCTGGTATTTTTTGAATAAAATAAGTATCATATTTACATGAATATCAATGTTTACACTGATGGTGGTTCTCGAGGAAACCCAGGACCTTCTGCTTTTGGCCTTGTTGTTTATGACGATCAACAGCAAATAATTCATAAAGATTCAAAATATTTAGGTGTTAAGACCAACAACGAAGCTGAATATGCTGGGCTAATTGCTGCCTTAGAATGGATTAAAAAAAATCAAAGTAAACTTAATCTTTCAAATATTAATTTTTATTCCGATTCTCAATTAATGGTAAGACAAATTAGTGGTATTTATAGAGTTAAGGCCAGTAATTTAATTCCGATATTTCAAGAAGCTAAGAAATTAATTAGTCAAATCAATCTTTCGATAAACTTTCAAGATGTTCGCAGGGAGCTTAATGAGCTTGCAGATCAATTAGCGAATGAAGCTATGGATAGAAAAAACAATTCATGACAAAAAAATCAAAATCAGTTGCTTATTTAGTATTAATAATAATTTCTATTCTTTTGCTTCTTTTAATAGGGTTTATCGTCATAAATTATGAAAAAACAGGCAAAAACACGTATCTTTTAGATAAAG
>CAZEKY010000035.1:0-5773 GCA_964512875.1 uncultured Gammaproteobacteria bacterium | reverse complement strand
TTTGCTAAGGCCGTTAATCAGGGAATTAATTTATCAAAAAGCGAAATAATTCTTCTACTTAATCCTGATACTACTATTATTGATGACTCTCTTCTAAAAACCTATCAACTAATTAGTCAAGACAAGCAGATAGGCGTTGCTGGAGGAAAAATAAAATATAAAAATAAAAAAATATATAGCGCTAGTACTAATCCTAATTTTTTAGTTGCTCTTTTTGAATTTACTAATTTAAAAAAAATCTTCCCCAACAATCCTTTTACCTTAAACTTTTGGCCAGAAAGCAACAAAATAATCAAAAAACCCATCGAGGTTTCAGGTCTTTGTGCTGCTTATTTCTTTTTTAAGAAATTTGACCAAAAGGGAAAATTAAACCTATTTAGTCAAAACTATTTTCTTTATCTAGAAGATTTAGATTTTTGCTTATCCATGATCAAAAAGGGGTTCAAAGTAGTTTTTGATCCCAGATCACAAGTTTTTCATCTTGGAGGAGCCAGCAGTCAGAACAAACACTCAATGGCCCTAAATCATTGGTATAAATCAAGAAAAATATTTTTTAAAAAACATCTTAATAAAATTGAAGGTATAATATTGCAGATCATCTTTACCCTTGAAGAGTTCTTATTAAAAGCTAGAAACACCTTAATAAAAAATGATTAAAAAACATCGACAATTTTCAGTTCTACTTATCACCAAAAATGAAGAAAAAGCTATTCAAAAATATTGGAACTGGATATCAAAATGTAAAAATCTTAATGAAATAATCGCTATTGATGATAATTCGATAGACAACACAGTTGCTTTCCTTAAAAAACTAGAAAGTAAAAGAATAAAAATTAAAATTTATAACAGAGATTTAAATAATGATTTTTCAAAACAAAGAAACTTTGCAGTTAACAAAGCAAGCAATGATTGGATTTTATGGCTCGATGCTGATGAGAAACCAAGTAAAAAACTTATTCATTTTTTAAATCATATTGAAAAACTTGAATATAAAAACTATTCCTTTAAAAGACGAGACATTTTTATTGGCAACGAATTAAAGCATGGAGAAAATGCTAAACAGTATTTTTTAAGATTCTTTAACAAAAAATATGGACGTTTTACCGGCACGGTACACGAAGTCTGGCAATCTCAAGAAGATATAAAACAATTAAAAACTCATATTCGCCACTACCCTCATCAATCTTTAAAGTCTTTTATCAAAAAAATAAATTTTTACAGTGATATAAGGGCCCAAGAGCTTTACGATCAGAATATTAAGTCAAACCTTTGGCAAATTATTTTTTATCCTCTGGCTAAGTTTATTCAAAACTATATTTTTAACTTAGGTTTTTTAGATGGAACACCTGGAATTGTCATGGCTATTAGTATGAGTTTTCATTCTTTTTTAGTCAGAGCTAAATTATGGCATTTATCCAATCGATAACTTATTTCGCACTTATACTTGTCTATTTTTTTGGACAACTTTTAAGACTTGAATTCTCTGGTATTTCTTTTCCCCTGATTGACCTTTTAATTGCTTTTATTTTTATCATAAATATTTTTACAAAAATTAGAAATAAAGATTTTAAAATTGAAAATAAATTTTTATTATATTTTTTAATTTTTTCGTGGCTAAATTTTATTTTTCATTTACCTAGTTACCCTTTAATTAATTTAAAAGCACTATTTTATCTTCTGCGTTTAACTTTTCTTTTTTCTTTTTTTATTATTTTACCAAATATAGATAAAAAAGTTAAAAAATTTTTTTATCTTAGTATTATTGCCAATATTATTTTTGGATTAATTCAGTATTTTTTCTGGCCAGATTTTACTGTCTTTAAGTCACTTAATTGGGATCCTCACCTATATCGTCTAGTCAGCACTTTTTTTGATCCCACCTTTACTGCCTTAATTTATTTATTTTTTATTATTTTTCTTTTCCTTAAAAAGAATTTTCCTTATAAAAAGTTAATTTTGCCTATTGCCTATTTGGCACTAGCTTTAACTTATAGCCGAGCTACCTATTTATCTTTTTTTATTGCTTTTACTTTTATCGCTTTTTATAAAAAAAGCTTAAAGATATTTATAATTACTTTACTTTTAGTACTTTCAACTATTTATTTTCTTCCTCGTTTTGAAGGGGAGGGTACCAAGCTAGAAAGAACCTCATCTATTACTGCTAAAATTCAAAATTACCAAGAGGCCTTATCTTTATTTTCTAAAAATCCAATTATTGGTTATGGTTACAATAATCTTTTCTATATCAGAAACACAGATAACCCTAATTCCCATGCCATTTCAGGCTTTGATGGGTCACTGATGACCATCTTGGTCACTAACGGCACCATTGGACTTTTACTTTTCGTTCTAGGACTTAAAAAGATATTTATTAAGGGAGATTTACTTGTCAAAAGTCTTTTAATATCACTATTGGTACACTCACTTTTTGCTAACTCTTTTCTATATCCCTGGGTCTTACTCTTTTTTGTCTTTATCTAAATATCATAAGTAATTGATATTTTTTTTCTTGTTTCATTTAAAGCAGCATCTTTTACTACTATTTCGATATCGTTTTTACCTGGATTTAACTGTATTTTTAATTTAAAATTTCCCTCAAAATCGACCACCGCAACTTTGCCGTTAACAGTAGCATTTACTCCGGCTTCACTTTTACCGACAATATCGTAGTCGGCAAAATCAACCACCAAAGATTCTTCACTTGGATTTGTCATGGTTAGTTCGGGAGGACTTAAATCCAAAACAACAGTAATTGTTTTTGATAAATCACTGCTACCGCTATCTTCTTTACTAGCTATAGCTGAAAAAAAATTCTCTCCTTCTTTAAGCTCAATATTTTCAAAAAGAAATTTACCATCTTCCAGTACATCAGTTTCTCCAAACGCTTCGTCATCTTTTAAAAGCTTTACTACTGATCCACTTTCAGCAAATCCTTCAATATTAATTTCACTACTACTCGTAGCTTCATAGGGGACAACCAATCTTGGAGCTAAAGGTGGAACCACATTTTCTTTATCTGTTATATTTTTGCTTTTAGTATTACCCAAAAAAATAGAAAATTGAATCAAAAGTGGCAATCCAAAAATAACAATAAGCAAAAAAACTAGAAGGGTTATAAAACCCAAAAAAACAGTTTTTTTTGTTATTTGTTCGTCTTTTTTTCTTTCTAACCTCGATCGTTTAAATTCTGGCATGACTCCTTGATTATACCCTAAATCTAAGCAAATTATACATTGTGTCTCAAAATCCATAAAGCTTGTATTCTTATACTTACAGCAGATGAATATAGGCAAGAATAATAACGAAACGATGACTACCTTTATTGATAATCAAAATCTTAATCTCAAAACCAAGGCTTCAGATTGGGCGCTAATTTTAAAAAATTTATAAATAAAGAGCCGAAGGGGAGAGTCGAACTCCCGACCCCAGCTTTACGAAAGCTATGCTCTACCAACTGAGCTACTTCGGCATCGGAGCGACTAGAGGGAATCGGACCCTCGACTAATCCTTGGGAAGGACTCGTTTTACCACTAAACCATAGTCGCAACGAATTATTTTATCACGATTATAGCTTTGGAATATTGATTGTCATTCCAATTTCCAATAAGTTTGGATTTCTAATTACGCTCTTATTTTCGTTATAAAGATTTACCCATTTGTAGCCATCACCATAAACGCTAACCGCTATTTTCCAAAGGTTATCACCTCTGGCAACTTTATATTCAGTATCTTGTTTCACTTCCAAAGTAGAATCTTTTTGGGTTATAACAACAGTTTTTTCTATTTCTGGCATTTTTAACTTTTGTCCAACATAAACAATTGATGGATTTTTAAGATCATTTTCTTCTGCAATTTTTGTCCAAGCATATCCATCATTATATTTTTTTTCTGCGATTTTCCACAAATTATCACCAACAACCACAGTGTACATTGCACCATTTTCTTTCTGATTCATTGCGTCTTCAGATAAAATAATGTCATTTACACCAGGAATTTCAATTGTTCCCTTTTTTCTTTGTACGAAATTAAAAATTAAAGTCACAATAACCACCACTATTGCCAATCCCAGCAACATGCTAACAAATTCTTCTGAAGATTTTATATATTTTTTACCTGCTTTAACTAAAAACATAATATTATAAAACAGCAATTAATAATTTTTGCTGACTTATAATAATGTACAAAACTATTTTGTAATAGTCAATGTGGCTGTCTACCTTCTTCCTCTAATTTCGATTTCAGAAATTTCTTTTTGCACTGTAGTACCGGTAAAATTTGATAGATTGGAAACAAGTGTTTTAAGTACTTCTATGTTTAACCTATAAATTCTTTGTTTTCCTAATATTTTAAATTCTACTAATTTTGCCTTTCTTAATATTGATAAGTGATTAGACAATGTCGCTTGCGTAATTTCAAATCCCTTAAGCAAGTCATTCACCGACATTTCCTTATTCTTTAACAGAGTCAAAATTTTTCTTCGATTAATATCAGCTAGGGCTTTAAAGATTTTGTCCATACTTGTATTATATCGATATCTGTCAATATTTCCATAAGCAACACCGTCTTGATTATTCCTCTATTTTTAGAGAAAATATCACAATATGAAAAACTTTGATGCAAAACAAGAAAAAACCTTGGTTATTATAAAACCAGATGGTGTTCAAAGAAGTCTTATTGGTGAAGTTATAAGAAGATATGAAACTTGTGGTCTTAAACTAGTTGCCCTTAAAATGCTAATTCCAGACAAAGAGAGGGTTTTAAGTCATTACTCTATTGATCCTGATTGGGCTTTAAAGTCAGGTACAAAAACTTTTGAATCTTATAAATCAAGAGGCTTACCCACACCCGGGGATGATCCTGTTAAGTTTGCTGAAGGTGTAAGAAAAAATTTAGTTAATTTTATGGCTAGTGGTCCAATTGTAGCCATGGTTTGGCAAGGTGTTGGGGCCGTGGCGGTAGTAAGAAAAATTACTGGTTCCACAGAGCCACTAACTTCTTCACCAGGAACTATTAGAGGGGACTATACTATTGATTCTTATGATCTAGCCAACATGGATGATCGATCGGTCAGAAATGTTGTTCATGCTTCTGGATCAGTTGATGAAGCTATTAAAGAAATTCCAATTTGGTTTACAAAAGAAGAGGTCTTAAATTATCGTTTAGTTTCAGAAGAAATCATTTACGATGTCAACCTTGACGGCATTCTTGAATAAATCAAAGAAGCAATTTAAAGCTAATTTCTGTTATAATAAAAACAGTAACTTATTCAGTCTCAGGAATAATTCACGATTTATTTTTTTACGACAAAGGATCATCTTATGACAGAAGTAAAAAACGCTTTTTCAATTAATGATTATATTATCGATTTTGAAAATATTTATCGAATAATCAGCCAAAAAGATCAAATAGATTTTTCAGGAAAAACTTTATCTTATTTTATCTATCAACCTATAAGCGAAGATAATCAAAAAACCACCTATTCAACTCCGATTGATAATATTTCAAAAAGCGGATTGAGACATCTAATCGATCAAAAAGAAGTAAAAAGCCTTTACAAAATTGCTGAAGAAAAAATACCCCATGATTTAGTTTTGGATTTTAAAACAGTTAAGGAAACTTTATATGAAAATGATCCAACTAAAAGTATTTTTATTTTAAAACAGTTATTTTTAGAAAGAGAAAAAGAAGCTATCAAATTTTCAAGAACCAACAAAGAATTTTTAGAATCGATTTTAAAACATCTTTCCCTTGAGGTTTCTTTTGTAACCAAAAA
>CAZEKY010000034.1:0-5785 GCA_964512875.1 uncultured Gammaproteobacteria bacterium | reverse complement strand
GACTTTTTTTATATGCGTCATCGGTCGGGTCGGTCATTTTTGTTTCATAGGCAATTTGGTGTAGGGTTTAGGGCTGTCAAGTTTTGCAAGGAAAATACGCTTGCCCGAAGGGAAAGAGGAAGATTTTGTGAAGCAACCGCAGGCTTGAACTTTGCTGCCCCGTAAAGAACCCGTAAGCACCTTTGCCGTATGACAACAAATACCGACTTCGACGGCATTACAAGCTAAAGGGAAGTATGTGAACGGCAACGGTACAATAAGTATTTATATCAACTTTACTTAAAATCAGTTACTTTGTTTGCCTACATTTTCGAGAGAAAATCGTAAATTTGCGGAAATAACATATAGGATATGAGTTATATAAGTAAGAATTTACAGCCCAATGAAACCATAGAGTATAAAGCAGATATTCATTGGTTTATATTTGTTATGCCGATAGTATTATTGTTATTGGGAACTTTGTTCTATCCAACTAAAACGCCTACTACGCACTATGTCGGATTAGGCTTGTTGATTTTAGGGGTGTTCTACCTGATTAAGAGGCTACTTTTGAAAATGGGAACGGAATATGTTGTCACTAATAAAAGGGTTATTTTGAAATCGGGTATTTTGAGCCGGGATGCCCTTGAATTGATGTTGAACAAGTGTGAAGGTTTACGGATTAGTCAAAGCATTATGGGGCGTATATTCGGCTTTGGTTCTATACTTGTAACAACAGGTGGTGTTACAAATTCGTTTAAGTTTGTTGCTAACCCTACGAAGTTCAGAAATGAGATAAACAAACAAATACAATAATTTACTTATGTCCGAACTTACAGAAAAACAAATAAAAACCCGCTGGGTTGACATAAAGAAGCAGATTAAAGAAAGACCATTGTTGGCTTATCGAGTTGGTATTCCTTTGGAAGCATGGGATAGTTATATGCATTCAACACCATCATCAAACGAAGTAAATAGAATATATTCTGAGATTCAGGAAGACCGTAAAAGAAAGACTTTGCGGATAAAAGAAGCCTTATCGAAAATTGTGGGCTACCGTGAATCTAAAGAATTTAGTAGAAAAAGTGGTGTTTCCGATACGATTATCCGAGATATTATTGAAGGGAAAAAGGATATGGCAGGTTATGATGTAATAAATAGACTGGAACTATTCTTGCATGTAACAATGCCCGATTTTGAACTATCCCTTGAAAATCCTTTGAGTATAAAACAATATACTCGTGAGTATATCGGGGAAATTGCAGGTCAAATTGATAGTACAGCTGATAGATTAAAGCAATATTGTTTTAAGTTATCCGAAATGTCTCGAAAAATGGAAAATGATACGGATTGGCAAGGGAACACAGTCGAACCTACCCATACATTAAATCACATAATTGGAAGATTATCGGACTTAAAAGAACAGATTGATTCCTATTGGAAAATATACGTACATAAAAAATAGCAATGCCATTAAAGATAAATGTACCATACGCAGAAAAGGATTTAGCAAAAGAAAAGGGTGCTTTCTGGGATAAAGAAAATAAGACATGGTTTATTCCTGACCATAAAGATATAAATCTTTTTTCCAAATGGATAGATACAGAAAAAGTGTCTTTAATTGCTAAAGTCCCTTTTTGGTTGGGTGTAACCCAAAAGACTTGTTGGAAATGTAATAATATTACAGAAGTCATTGCTTTTGTATCAAACAATTTTTTAATATATGACTACTCGGATGACGATAGCGACATAAAAGAGTGGTTCTTTCAAGATTATTTTTCCTTTTTTAGTTCACCTAACTATATAGATAAAGAGGTTCTTGATATCGTTTGTTCTCGTTATCCCTTCTTCAAATTAGGTTTTTCAAAAACTGTCAACGGCAAGTATTTTGCTAATCATTGTAAATGTTGTGGCGCTTTACAAGGTGATTTTTTTATGCATGAAGAACCTGGTGGTGAATTTAGCCCTATTGATATGGATGGATATAAATCCATAACGCTTATAGAGGTTCCGTATAAATTTGATTTAATGATTGATGCTTCCCATTCTTGGGCAAGCAATGAAAAAGAGATATTTAAATATATCCGTAAATCAAAGTGGTAAAAAGTTTCTCAGCAGCGTGCCTATGAAGCGTGCCTGTAATGCGTTCGCAAGGGTATGGCTACCGTACATACGCTTGATTTTCGCGCCGAGATTGTCTTTGCAGTGAGAGTGAAGCCCGTAACGCCATGTCCGGCGCAGCGTGGCATGAAAGCGTTACGACAGGCGGAACGGGAACGCAAAGAGTATCGCAGGCGGATATGAAAAGAGCGGGTTTGAAGCCCGCCCAATCCATTAGAATTTTTCCCGAATCAACTTATGCACGTCCGATGCCCGGTAGTAATTCCGCCCGTCGATGTTGAAATAGGGAAGTATGCCTTTCATCCGGTAACGCTGCAACGTCCGTTTGGTAACGTTCAGCAAAAAACACAAATCCTGATTATCCAAAATCTGTTCACCGTCTAACCAATTTTTCTGTTTCATCATTCGTTCCAATTGATTGTCCAACTTGTCGAACCTGTCCATAAAGCGTTCCATCCACGCTTCAAAGTTTTCGTCATTTATAGCCATACTATTTTGATTTTATATGTGTCCGATTATGAAATAACTTGCGTTTGACGGGTCTTTCAGAATAATTTCCTTGTCCCGCATGAATTTGATATAACTCTTGGCCGTGCGTTCCTTTACGTCCAAAATGGCTTGTATCTGCTCGCATAAGTCCACGTAAGTAGAATGCCGTTGGTTGTTGAAAATGGAACGGGCAACGCCGATAAGTTCCGTTTCCTTACGCTTTTCCTTTTCTTCTTTCGGCTTCTCGCCAACGTAGGCGTGCATTTCAATATCCTTGCTCCATGCAAATTGAATCAACGGAACGTCCAATGGGCTTCCGTCGCGTACTTTCAGGGCTTTAATGACCGATATTTGCGGGTCATCGTCTTTTTCAATCGACAGAATAGCAGCGGCTTTCCGCTGTAATTCACTTCCCAAATGTCCGCGAAGTTTCATGCCATTGGGAACGAAGTGCAGCACACAAACAATACAGGTTTTGTATATTCCTGCCAAGCGGTACAGCTCGTCGATGATGCCGACACTTTCGGCTTCATCGTTGGCACAACGCACCAAATCGGCGATGCCGTCAATAACGACCATTTGAATGCCGCCATATTGGTAGTAAAACTTGTCCATGCTTTGGACAATAGCCTGCAAGCGTTCCTTGCGCGACATGCTTGTCAGGCAGTAAGCTTTGAAGAAGTCGGGCATTTTGTTTTGTTTGCTGCGGCGAAGGATATTACCAATGTTTTTGTACAACTGTACTTCCGATTGCTCGGTATCGTAGAGCAATACGACTTTGTTGTCGGCGTTGGGATTGATAGTCGTTCCCAATGTGTCGATAGAAAAATCGGCATGACGAATAGTTCCGGCAATCAGGCTTCCTACATAATTACTTTTTCCCGTTCCTTCGCCACCCGTGATGCCGAATAAGTTCCCCTGTGTTCCCAACGGAACATCGTTTATCGAAATAATCATTTCCGCTTTGATGGGCGGATTATTGAAGTCAACTTCGCATGGTTTAAGTATGGCCATTGTTTCGCTGTATAAAGTGTCCAAAAATTCAAGGAATAATGAAAGGAAGTTTTCACGGGTATTTCCGGCCTTGAAATAGTCGGATATATCTTTGTTCGTTTTATCGCCCGAAAGGGGTAAAACGAGGCGTTTAACGCCAAATTCCGCCAATTGTTGGTGATGCTTTGCCGAAGCATCCAAACCCGTTTTATCGACATCATATAACAAAACAATATGTTTGAAACGGTGTGATAGTTTTTTGATGATTGAAACAGGAATAGCCGCCGTTTCGCTGTTGAAACATATTGCATGAAACCCATGCGAAGCCAACGAAAGCACATCCTTCTCGCCACCTGTGATGAACAACGTATCGCCTTTGGCGGGCAGTTGTTCCAAGCCGAAGCAATAGTTTTCGCCGAAGTTGCCACCATACAGAAATCGTATTTCCGAAAACGGACGGTAGATTTTTACATGCCGTTTTCCCAAATAGCCGAATATCGGCTCTTGTTCCGATGACGTAAAAAAGAACGGTTTCCCTTCGCTGTTCTCGCTGCGAAACTCTTTCAGGGAAACCGTTTTGTAGGCTTTGAGTATTTCGGCAGTGATTCCATATTGTTGCCAAAAGGCAATTTCTTTCGGTGAAAATTGCTTTTGAACAGTGGAGTAAGGCTTGTTTTTCTTGGATTCTATGACTGCTTCCTTTGGTATAACAGGCGAGACTGATACAACAAACGAAGTGTCTTCTTCATCCAAACCTAAATTCAAGTCACGATTTATCGTTTGCAATACCTCAACAAAGTCTTTCGGATTCTTACAATTCAAGCCTTTCAACTTGGCAACCAAACTAAAGCAATCGCCACTGAACTCATCGTTTCCGAAGTCTTTCATCCGATAGGTATTTGTTCGGCGGTCGTAATAGACATTGCAGGAAGCTCGTTTGTCTTCGTACAACGGATTCAGGAAATTCCGTCCGACACGCCATTGTCCTTGAATATAATGCCGGAACACATTCAAACCATTATCGGTCAATTGTAGTACAGTGTCTTTATTTACCATTGAGCAGATAGTTTTTACGGAATTGTTCTAAAGTTTGCGGATTACAGGTAATCAGGCGTTCGTTCAATGCCCGTTCGATGTCGGACAGACGATACAGACAACGGCCACGAAACAGGGAATAACTTATCAGTTGGTCTTTACGAAGCCGCTGCAATGTTTTGGTAGAAATACCAAGCAAACGGGCGACTTCCATGCTGTCCAACCAAACTTCTTTTTTCTCGTCCGGAACAGGTGTTTCCACTTTGGAAATGTACTCAGCAATCCGCTCTATCTTTTTCAGCAACTCTTGATACGCTTTGCTTTCAAATGTTATTAATTCCATACATTGAAAATTTTGATGCAAAGTTCGGAAGTCGCAAAATCATGGAAGCCCAAGTTGGGACAACTATTTTTTCAAATAGTGTCGGAAAGTCCACGAATCAATGAGTTTTAAGAACCGGAATTTTTAACAATAGAGAAGAATATCTTGGGAATAGCGGATTTTTTATGGAATAGACCTGAAAAAAGCCTCAAAACAGATGCTTTGAGGCTCAGAAATCGCTAAAATTCAATACATAAACTTGGGAAAACAAGATTTTTATATTTTGCTCACATGCAAGATATTACATGCAATGTTCTCATAAACAACGAAAACAAAAACGTGGTATCGGATGTAAAGTGTTACTTGTTATCATTATCATTCATTTTACGTATCAGTATCTCTTTGAGTTCATTTAGGAATTGAGTTCTATTTGCCCGCTCCCTAATCTCAATATAGGTATGATACGGGTTACCCAAGTCAACATTGAAGATGTTTTCAAAATAGCTTACTATTTGTTTCAGGTTTGCTTTACCGAAATTAAAACAATCTGCTTCGCAAACAGCATAAATCAATTCTACAAGGTCTGTTTTAGTCCTTGTCCATGTTATTTTTGTCTTCGGAAAGCCCGAAGATTGAGTTGTTTGCTGTTCGTCTATTTTTGCAATTTCCTCATTCAGATAAATTCGCAACATTTCGTTTGCTACTATTTTTGCAACTTTAAAATCGCAAATCGTAGAAAAATTAGGGTCTCTTTCAAAATAAAATGTTTCCATTGTCATTTGAATATCTTGTTTTCCTCTCAGAAAAAAGTACTTATCCAAATGCGTACTTCCCGAACGGTAGTAT
>CAZEKY010000033.1:0-5897 GCA_964512875.1 uncultured Gammaproteobacteria bacterium | reverse complement strand
TACCCTTCGCCATGGCCCAGGTGCTACCGTTTGCGCAGTCCAGTGCGACCTTCATGCCGGAAAAGGAATGCGAGGCAAGGCTGATGAGGTAGCCGATGTAGCGGTTTCTTCCCGTGGAGTGGTCGATCGCCCGGCCTATGGTTTCACCGGTCGCGTAAGGGGCTTCGCTTGATTTTCCGTCGAGGTAGACCTCCACGGCGCTGACAACCTCGTCCTCCATCTTTTCGCCGTTTCCATTTATCAGCTTGATGCCATTGTCAGTATAGGGATTGTGGCTGGCGGAGATCATGATACCGCAATCGAACGCCTCGGTACGCGCAATGTAAGAAACACTGGGCGTTGTGGTCACGTGCATCAGGTAAACGTCTGCGCCGGAAGCCGTCAGGCCCGCAGTGAGCGCGCATTCGTACATATAGCTTGAAAGCCGTGTATCCTTGCCGATTACCACTTTAGCTTTGTGCTCTTTTCCGTAATGCCAGCCGATAAAGCGACCGATCCGAAACGCATGCTCGACGGTAAGATCCACGTTCGCTTCCCCGCGGAAACCATCCGTGCCAAAATAGTTCGACATGTCATCCTCCCAGAGCATATTTCTTTCAACCAGCGATCATAATTCGATCAATAACTCACTGCGATTTGATATGTCACCAGTTAATCGGTAACGTTTGTAGTAATGGTTTGGCTTGGTCCTTCTACCCTCAGACTTTTGGCTTGGTTGTCCTTGTTCAAATATTTTCGCATAAGAAGAGTCAACGAATACTGCGTAGGATCTGCTCCATATTCATACGTTTCCGCTAATATTCTGGGTATTCTCTTGGCCCTGAAATTCATGTCGTCAAGATCAAAGCACATGGTTTCGCTGAGGCTTGTACTTTTCTCTTCGTGACGCTTTCGCAGTAAATCTGTGTCGTCCAGATGCACGGTCAGATATGATTGTTCACTTGAAAACCCATCTCCCTCGCCTGCCAGAACATATGGGGAATCCTTATACGGTTTTAAGCTAATGATGATTTCTTCCAGTATCAGATCGACTTTTCGCTGTTCTGCCGTACCGTATGTGAATGTCATCTGATCTCCCGCATGACAGAGCGCGGTCTTGATCCTGATCTCCGTGGCATCTATCCAAGGCCTATCTTTGATTCTTGGCGTTTTGATGATATCTTCGGGGAGCTCAATATGCCAGTTGACATCCTCCTCGGATAAAATGTTCATCGATTCGAGGATTGCAGCAAATTCTCCCTTCTTCATGTTCCCCCGCTTCGCGTCGATCAAATTTTTTTGATAGGGCACATCTAAGCAAAATCGGTGGTTTCCTTTCATCTCGAACAGAGTCATGACAACATAACCCAACTGCGCCAACGTAGACGTATGCACAACATGAAAGCGGCGCCACGCCCTTGAGTCGCTACTCTGTATCCTAGCGCAAAATCGATACAGCTTTTGTGCATTCATTCCATACCTCAATCAAATTAAACTTTTTGAATAGCAGGGAACCGTAAACACTTGCTTAACTTATGTTTGTTTAATTTTTACTGTAATAATTATATCCCTAAAGGAAAAGTATAGCAACATTCAATCTTCGAATGAAAATATTTAAATATCGACAATAACATTCAAGCTGTATTTGTTGTTTTGATAACGACAACGCAGATCTATTGATAGCTAAGGAAATTTAAAGATAAAAATTCTACGCACGCTGTTTTTTAATGTTGAAATTAAGCACTGTTCGCTATATAATAAGGCAAAACAGTAAAAACTTGGTACTGTTAAAATCGTATTTTATATATCTTTCGTATGCGGGGTTATAAACCATACGAAACAAAGGGAGGAAGAACCCATTATAATGCAAAGGAAAACCCGATGTAAATTATCGATAATCAGCATTGTTGCCGCGGTATTATTTTTTTTGCCCAGCGTTGCCTATGGCGCGGGATTGGCAGTTTTAGGAAATCCTCCGGCGGAAACAACCGTGGAAATGAACTGCGTATCGGTGATCGTGGCTGACAACGCGAATGGGAGCGTGCTAAAGCAAAAAGATGCGGATACAAGCTTTGACCTTGCGGGAGGTATGGTTCGCCTGATGGCGGCACTCACCGCGCTTGATTACCTCAAGCCGGATGATACTATTTCCATCGACAGCGCGACTCCTTCTCTGCCGGAAGGAGCACGGTTGATTCGGTTTCGCCGAGATACGGTTGTTGCTGTAACTGATGTGATGGCCGCGATGCTCGTATACTGTGCAAACGACGCGGCGCTCGTCCTGGAAGAAGCTGTCCTTAAGGCTTCCGGAACGGGCAACTTCGTCGCGCTGATGAACCAAAAAGCTGCGGAGCTTGGTATGGTCAACACTATTTATATGGATCCGACCGGCCTTATAGCGAACGGCCAGATTACTACGGCGAGGGATCAATTGATCCTCGCTCGAGCTGTTTTTTCATCCGAAGCAATCGATTCCATCTTAAGGCAGGCTGAGTATCAAACCGTATCGGCGGACAGTGGATTACCAGAAACAATGATTCAGTATTCGACGATTATGCAAACGGACGACCCGGCATACGACGAGAGGGTAACCGCAGTCGCTAGAGGCAGCCTTGTGACGGGAACCAGCATACTCGTCCGTGTACAGAGCGGCGAGAGCGATATCATCGTTATCATGATGCATACATCCAGAAACACCGGCGAGATATATGCAGCTGTCAAAGAACTGGCAGACGCCTATATCGGTGCGATTCACATCGATGTTCTTCCTTATATACAAGAAAGAAGCGCGGCGCTTAACCAAGGATCAGGCCTCGTCGTGCTCCCATGGACAATCGCAGAGGAACAGTCGATGATCATATCCGCCTATGAGGGCTTCGCGTTCGACGCGTCACAGGTTAAAGTTGAACCCGACGAAGCGACTCTTTCGGACGCTGGGGCGGGCGTGACGACCCTTGCCGCCGCGGTGTATTATGGAGATATTCCGTTGGGGACGGTTATCCTGGCTGCACGCAGCACAACGCAGCAGACACACGATCCGAAAGCCTCACCCGAGCCGACCGTGACGGAAAGCGCCCCCATACCTATGTATGAGTCTGTAGTTGCGCAAGCGCCTTCCGGCTTCGAGGCGTACGGTTGGCTCATTCTTACGCTTGCCGCGGGTTTGTTGGCAGTTGTAATGATCGTAATCGGCAAGAAAATCAGAGAGCATATTCATTAAGACGCAAAGGATGAAGGAATAAAGTTATGAGGGATTTGACTCTGCGCGACATTCTTAAAGCCATTCTTGAACGTATCGGTTTCGTTGCGATCATACCCGCTGTCGTCGTCATTATCACAGCGTTCGTCTGTTGGAACGTGCTGCCGCCGACCTACACGGCGACCACCACAATGTACGTGCTCAACCGCGCGTCCGAGGAAACCATCAGCTATACGGACGTCAACACGAGCACGCTGCTTGTTAACGACTATCAGGCACTCGCCTCCAGCAACCGCGTCGTAGACGGGGCCGCGAACATGATCGGCCTCGAAAACCTCGAGGATTATAAGGTTTCCATTTCCCTGCAGAGCAGCACGCGCCTAATCTCGGTTGATGTCGAGGGCACAGACCCAGCAATGACTGCGAACGTCGCCAACGCCATCGCCGCAAACCTGTCCGAGTGCATCCTTGACGTCATGAAGGTTGGGAATATCAGCATCATCGATGCCGCTGTGCCGCCGAGCGAACCTTCGGGGCCGAAGTCGCTTCGAAATACAGCGTTAGCCGGATTGATTGGACTTGTCTTATCCGTTTGCATCGTGGTGCTGATTGAGGCGATGAATACGAAAATACGCACAGCGGATGACGTGCAGGAATTTCTAAAACTTCCTGTATTAACTCAGATACCAAAATTTATCAGTTACTAACTCTCTCATGATAAGCCGGAGGAAAGACAATGCCATCAACGAAAAGCATTTATGATATCTATAAAAATGAGCCTGGAGTACAGGAATCTCTGCGTACCTTACGGACGAACATACAGTTTTCAAGCATTGATAAGCCGATTAAAACTATAGCTGTTACGAGCGTCGCGCCAGGTGAAGGGAAAACAAGCGCTTCATTAATGCTTGGTCTTGCAATGGCTGAAGCAGGCAAGAAAACGCTCCTGGTCGAGGTCGACTGCCGCCGCCCCATGCTCGGAACAAAGCTCAAGTTAAGGCCGAAATATAACTGGACGCAGTGCTTGTATAACGATATACCCGTAAGCAATGCCATTGTTCCAACGATTCTCCGCGATCTTTACTTTATGGATGTTGAGCCCCAAATGTTGCGTTTAACGGAGGTACTCAACTCGAATAAGTTTAGCGCGATGCTCAGTAAGCTATGTGATGAGTTTGATGTGGTTATTTTTGACACTCCACCCATCGGTATCTTTATCGAGGCTGCTGTACTCGCCAATCAAACAGACGGTACGGTACTGGTTATCAAGACTGGTTTTAATGATATTAAAGAGGAATTAGATGCGATCGCTCAACTAGAAAAGGCAAATGCTCATATCCTTGGCGTCGTGCTTAACGGCATGCGGTACACATCAAGTAAATATAGCTATTATCATTATTATAATAAGAGCAATAAGGATGAAATTGTAAAAATAAAAGGCCGCAAGAGGAGAACTCGCAAACCATCAGCAAAGAGTTGAGCGAACGGAGGGATCGGGATGCTGGACAGGCACTGCCATATCCTGTATGGCCTGGACGACGGAGCGGTAGATCTCGAAGAATCCGTGGCGATGTTGCGTGCCGCGAGAGCTGCGGGCGTGACGGATATCGTCGCGACGCCCCATGTTTTGGATGCATCCTTTGATTTTCTCCTTGCCTGTAAGCGAAAAGAGGAGCTTAAAGACCATGCGTGCAAAATTGGCATTACATTGCGGCTCGGTTGCGAAGTGTTCTGGTATGCCCTAAGCGGCCTGACTCCTGAGATGTTATCCCAATGCCGTATAGAAAATACGGATTCCATCCTTGTCGAGTTCAACTTGCACTCTGAGCTTCCCCGAGACATGATGAAAGGAATCTTCTCGCTCCAACAGGCAGGACTCGAAGTCATCATCGCTCATCCTGAGCGCTACGACTGTGTGAAGAAGGACAGCTCAACCGCGCAACAATGGCTGGATATGGGATGTACACTCCAGCTTGATGCGAACGTACTCCTGTTACCCATACTCAGCCCCACGCGGCGGTGCGCATATGAGATGCTCAAGCGCGGCATGTATCAATACGCTGCGTCAGATGCTCACTGCGTGCGCGATTACGAGCGCTTCGCAAGATCCATCGAACTGATTAAAAGGAAATACGGAGGTTTGGCAATATGAAAAACAAAGCGAAAAAGAAGCTGTCGGCGGGAAAAATCATATTGATTGTGCTTGCCGCTGTTTTTGTCGTCGGCTTTGGCATATTTGGGTATCTGTATGCCAAACTGAGCAGCATGCAGGAAAACATCATTCCCGTCACGAGCAAGCCGACCATGCAGGCTCTTTCAACCCCTGCTCCCGTACCATCCCTGACGCCGATCGCAGGTACGCCGGAGGATATCGGCGAGGATCACGACGACCCGGTCGAAACGGATCAGATCACCGAGGACCCAATCTATAACACGGACGCCATCGATGAAACCGTGATCAACATCCTGATCGTGGGCGAAGACACGCGCCCGAACGAAACGAGCGCGGGTCGCTCGGATAGTATGATGCTGCTCTCCTACAACAGAGAAACGAACGAAGCGAAGCTCGTTTCGTTCCTGCGCGATACCTATATCTATATCCCCGGACGTGAGCGGTGGAACCGCATTAATACGGCTTACCGTTTCGGCGGCATCGGATTGACAATCAACACCATCAACGAAAACTTCGGGCTGGACATTCAGTATTACATCATTACCG
>CAZEKY010000032.1:0-5940 GCA_964512875.1 uncultured Gammaproteobacteria bacterium | reverse complement strand
AGTAAAAAGAAAATTAGAATAAGGCGAAAAAATAGTAAAAACTACTGGAAGTAAAAAGCTTAAAAGGTAAAATTTCGAAATCGAAAGAGATATTCTTTTCTTCATAAATAATACTATCATTAAGATTTGCCTTGTTGTTAAGCTTAAAAACGATTTTAAAATAAAAATTAGGACTAATTACCAATAAATAATTTCAAAATAACTAGTAGTGGAAGTTAAATTTGGATCTTTTAATATTTCGGCTGAATTCAAATGATTAATTATCTTTTCGTTTGAGTAAGGAATCTTTTTTAAGTAAAAAAACAAAAAAGCTAAAGATTTAGGTGAATCAAGATAGTCGTTATTAAGTTTTAAAAGAGAAGTTTGGTCTTTTTTAATAATTAAATCTTGAGTGACAAGATCGTTTTTATTAGCTTGATCTTGATTTAAATAATGAGAAAAATCAACTGAAATAACAAGCAAGACTTCTTCATGTTTTTGACTTAATTCTTGAGCAATTTCTTGTAATATTTGAAGATCTGCTTGATAACTTAGTAAAAGACAGCTAATTTCTACATTGTTGAAATATTTTTCTAAAATTGACTTGGGTGCCCAACAGCTATGATCCTTTAAAAGCGTTTCTTGATCTTGGACAAGGTGACTATTTTTTAAGTAATTACTGTTGGTAATAATGGGACCTTTGCCTTTTTCTTCATGATTTGGACCAACAATCATGATTTTTTTAATTTTTTTATTCAAAACTGCCCTTTTACCCAGATCCTCAATTAAGCTTTGAGCTAATAAGTGATGAGGAATAATAGCTGCCTTAATATTTTGGGGCGGATTTAAAAAAGAAGGCGTCTTTCTTTGATTGTTTTTAAAAATAATAAAAGCAAAAGAAAAAAGAATTAAGCTAGTTATTAATATGTTTTTTCTTTTTAAGAACACGGATAATTAGAGAGATAAAAGTAGTAACAATAACAATAAGGATAAAAGCAACAACAATGACAGTAGTAATGGCCATTACGCTAAAATTTATTGGATATAAGACCTTTTCTCGATTATGTTTAATGGTTAAGGTAGAAAAATCTGATCTTCCCCAAATATCAGGACGATACATCATGGTAAAAAATAGAGGAGGATTATTAAACTCCCCTTCACTAATGACTCGAGCGTGATAGCTATAAGTATAGCTTGTCTGATCACCAGAAAGATAAATAGGCATAATGACTCCATCAGCTAGATATTGAGTTTGATAACTATTTTTGGCTAAACGCTCCTCGTAACCATCTTCGTTTAATAAACGATAATTGACCGGAATTAAACCTGAAGGCAGGTGATCTTCAATAACAGCATAACCCGAGGTGACGTCTTGACTGTCTTTTGGAAAATTAATAGTAATGATAATTTGAGCAAGATCTCCAGGAATTAGACTGTAAACAGGTTTATGGAAATTTAAAATATGCTTAGTAACTTCAACTTTATCACTATATTTAGCCCCCTGATTGCCCTTAATCCATAATTTCTGAGTAAGATTGGCATAAAGAGGCGCCTCTCCCTCTTTAATGATTTGGAGGGTCTGATCCTTAGTCTCAAGAACAGGAAGATCAAAAGAACGAGTCTTGTTTTTGACAAGATCAAAATAATCTTGAGCAAAAAGTTTATCTTGGTGAATAATTTGATAATCAACTCGAGCATCACTTAACTTTTGTTTT
Source organism: uncultured Gammaproteobacteria bacterium (assembly GCA_964512875.1). Taxonomy (GTDB): domain Bacteria; phylum Patescibacteriota; class Microgenomatia; order UBA12405; family UBA12405; genus WARW01. Next base: position 4,246 of record CAZEKY010000032.1, on the reverse strand, counting down.
TGATGAAAATCCGTAATAGCCAAAATTGATTGTAGGGTGGAGAAGGTGTTTCCCCAATAATCAGAGTGTCGAGAATTAATTAAATAATTAAGGGCATCTTGAACCTGAGGGTCGTGGTTGCCGGATTTAATTAAAGCTTGAATGGCCAGAGCAGTTGATCCCTCAATTGAAGCAAATCTATCTGGACTGGAAGCTGGCCAAAAATTGCCAATATCGCTTTTTTGCATTTTGCTAAGAAGCAAATCAAGACCGTTTTGACTTGAGTCTGTTAAGTCAGCTTTTAGATTGGTCAACACCGCAATAGCCAAAAGATCACTGTCTAATTGGTCTAAATTTGTGGTGATTATTTCTTTCTGGCCATTAAAGGATAAGGCATAAGCAGCCATAATTCTCTCAGAGGTGTCGGTGCTATGTTTTATTATATTAATAAAATAATTGTGAGCCTCATCAATGACATATTGATCGATCTGATAACCAAGCTCTCGACTTTGAATTAAAGCGGAAAAGACATAAGCGCTAACAAAGGTGTTGGGGTAAGAATCTTCCCACCAAGACCAGCTGCCATTGTAGTTCTGTCTAAGAGTCAGCTTCTCAATAAGAGATTCAACACTGAGACTGTTTTTTTGATTTTTTAATGATTCAGAAAAAATACTTGAATATTTTTGAGCAATCAACTTGGACATTAAAGCGCTGGTAGTCTGCTCAACACAGCCGTAATTATAATTAATCAAATAATTCATGGCTGAGGGCAAAGATCCTAATAAGTTGGATCCAAGAGTAAGATTGATCTCGCTTTTGTTTGGATCAACGGAAGTAAAATCATCAAAAGAGAAAAATGAGCTATTTTTCTTAAAGTCAGATTTTTGCTGCCAATAACCAAGGCTTCTGATGTCAATGTGCTGAACAATGGCGTCTGAGTTACCGTTTTGATCGACAACTTTAAATTCAAAATCGGCACTTCTACCGCCACTACCAACAAGCATGTCCCAACTTACTTGAGAAAAACTGTTGGCACTGATTTTAACTTTTTGGTCAAGAGAAGACTTAATTTCCCCAGCGTTACTTTTTAAAGAAACGGTAGTAATAAGATCTTGGTCGGTAAAATTATTAACAAGAGCCGCTATTTTTATCTGATCTCCAGCACTGAGTATATTTGGTAAAACGGAACGAAGAGCCAAATCTTTGGCAACTTTTATCTCTGAAGAAGAGAAGCCAACTTTTGTTTCATGGTCAGCTCCGATGGCGTAAAGGGTCCAAGTCGTGAGATTGTCGGGAAGTTTAAAAGTAAGTTGAGCCTTACCGTCTTGGTCAGTGTTCACAGATAAGTTCCAATAGGCAGTGTCGACTAAATTATCTCGAGGAGGATCTCCTTTTTGATTATGGACATAAAAATTATTGGCAAAAAAAGTGTGATAACGATCGATGCTTAAGTTATAAACATCTGATTCTAAATTAAGATATTCAATTGAGGTGACTTTTATTTTTTGACCGTTTTTATCCAAAAGAGTATCTCCAATTCGAGCTAAAGCAGCCATGGACCAATTATCGTTGATAAATAAAATATGATTGGAGGTTACTTTTAGTGAGCCATTAATTATTAAATAAGAAGAGCTTTTTTCTTTATGAAGAGAGGTAACCTTAGCTTTGACTAATTTGTTTGATTTTTCAGTTACTCTGGTCAAAACGAAATCACCAACTTTTACATCTTTAATTGCCTTGAAAGTGCTATCGGACATTAAAATTTGAGTGTCAGGTAAAAAACAACCACCTCTTTCAGCTGAAGAAAAAAGGCTTATACCGCTTAAAGAATTAGCGTCACTGGTATTGTTATAAGTTTCGCGCCAAAAAGCATTAAAAATTGAGGAAAAACTATTTTCAGAAAGAGCTGAAATGGCCTTGTCTACTGCCCAAAGGGCGAAATTAGAAGTAAGAGGTTGACCATTAATATCAGTAGCCAAAATATCAACCACTACTTGATCTCCCGGAGCATATTCTGACTTATCAGTAGTAATCTGGTAAGTGATTTTTTTAGAATCACTGTTGATGGAAATATTGCTACTAACACTTTCAAATTTCTCTTGATTAAAAGATTTTGCTTCAAGATAAATATTTGGAAGATCGGTAGGCAGCAACTTTTCATCAAAAATCTGCTGCTTTTGATCAATACGAACAACCCGATAGCGGTTTGAATATTTTCGGTTAAAGGTTAAAAAAACATCTCTTGAAGGAAAATCAGAGCTAAGATTTATTTTTAAATTATCTTGAGGCTGATAAAGATCTTTATCTAAAGACATTCTTAAAGAAGAATCATTGGGCCTATCCCAATTGACGCCTTCCTGATCTGATACCCAAAGATGAAAGGTTTTTACAAGCGGATTACCTAAACGATCATTTAAGGTGGCAGTTATCTCATACTCTCCCTTCTGGCTTGGAGTAAAGCTAAAATTAAAGGCACCAGAAGCATCTGATTGAAGCTTGTGATTAGAAATTACCTCTGTTTTTGAATCATAAGTCGAATATTTACCGCCATTGGTATAAGATTTTTCCCACCAAGTTCTGCTTATCTCAAGATTAACTTTTTGAGCCAAGAGTGCCTTGTCCCTGTTGGCCTTGATGGAAAAAGGAAGAGTTACCGTTTCATTAATAGTGACGACACGATCGCCTTGACGATAGATGGAGATATCAGCAGCTCGAGCAAAAAGATTAAGAGCAGTTGAGGCTGGATTGCCGGTTGGATCTTGATAGACGAAATCAACACAAAGTATCTGGTCTTCTCCTTCAAAATCAAAACGACCACTATCGATTTTCAACTTCCCTTTCCCTGTTTTATCAAGAGTAAGAGAGCCTTCTTCAAGAAGCTTACCACCACAAGCAGTAGAGCGATCTTGATAGTCATTTGAATAAAATTCTGGATCATAAGCTTTTTGATGCATTACTTTGTACTTTAAATCAACAGAACTTAAAGGCTGGCCAGAATAATATTCTCCTTTAACGTCAACAACAAATTTATCACCCCGAATTATTTCATTTTTTGCCACTGCTGAACTTAATTGATATTCTGGTTTGCGATAATTTTCGACTGAAAAGACATAAAGCGAGCTATAATTATCGTCTTTGATATCTTGAGCGGTTTTTATAAAAAGAAAATATTCCCCGCTATTAAGATTTTTGGGTAAAGTAAAAGTTCCACCAACAAAGGAGTGTTGAGGATCAACATTTAAAATTTGCTGATAAATAACTTGCTTACCAGACCAGTCTTTTGAGACGATGGCATAAAGAGTGGTATCTTTAGAAAATGAATACCTGAAGTCATCATTTTGACGCAAAATCGATTTAAAGTTAACAGTGTCACCGGGTAGATAAATAGGTCGGTCGGTAAAAGTATAAAAAGTATTGGAAGGAGTGTTTGCTTTAAATTCGTCATAATAATTACCATAAGCCTGCTGAATATTTAAAGGAATTAGGGAAAATGAAGACTGCGACTCAACAATAATAAGATCAACGTCTTGAGTCAAAGAAAGAGTGGCGACACTATCAGTATCAGCAGTTAAATTTTCAATGGCTTTTACTCCATTTTTTAAATTATATGAAGTTAGTTTTGCCTCGCCTGTTAAGCTTTTTAAAGTTTTAAAATCTTGATTCCAAACAATTATCTTATCTTTACTTTCAGTGGCAATACTACCAAAAGAACTTCGAACAATGAACGTTTGATCCGTGATGTTTCCTTTTTTAACTTGAAGTAAAAAAATACCTGTTTCTGGTAGTGGTAAGGTATATTTTTGGCCTTTTTCAGAAAGATTAATATTTAAATCAAGCAAGTGAGACATTTTTGAAGCATCAATTGTCTTATTGATTTGATTAAAGTCATTATCATAAGCCAAAAAGGTTAACAAATCAGTAAGGGAGGCTTGATAAATCTCTAAAACACCGGTGTCGTTGATGCCTTTTTTGGCACTTATGGTGATAGAAGGCTCTTTAAAAGAAGAAAGTTGAGTTAAACCAGTAGTCCCTTGATCGTCTGAGAAATAAACATATCTTTCTTTGTCATTGGAGAATAAATTACTGGTCTTAAGATAAAAAACCGTCGTTAATACAACTAACAGCATCAACAGCTTGATTTTTAATTTCATAAATTAATAATAACTCATTTAGAAAAGATAAAGGTATGAGACCATCTTTCCCTTTTTTTTAGAATAACGCTTGAATACTTAGATTAAATGGTTTTATAAAGACAACTATAAATTTT
>CAZEKY010000031.1:0-6102 GCA_964512875.1 uncultured Gammaproteobacteria bacterium | reverse complement strand
GTTAATCCTCCAATCTTCTCTTTTTGCGCTTGATAATGAGGAACGCCGCGCCGCCAAGCAGCAGCACAGCGCCCGCGATCATAGCGGGAAGCTCCCACCAATCGGTGTCCATGCCGAGCTTTACGCTCTTACTGTTGGGAATCTTGATTTCAAGCGGCTTGACTGCACTCATCTCGGAAGTGACTTCAATCTTTCGCGCCGCAACGGGGAAATAGCCATTCGGCACAACCGATTCTTCGATCCATACGTCCCCAAGAGGCAGGCCGTGTACGAACACTTCACCGTTCTTGTCCACCATCAAATCCATGACCGTGCCCTTTTCATCAAAGGCGTACTTGCCGTCCTCCGACTTTGTGAACGTCAGCGTTTCAAAGCCCAAGCCGTCCTTGACCTTGAAGCGGAAACCCGCGCCCGCGATGGGCTTTTCGGTGGAAGCGTCGATTTTCAGCACTTTGATACCCGTGGGGCAGTTGTTAACCGTCACCTTGCAGGGCGCGGTTTCTCTATGTTTGTCGGTCAGTTCGATTTCCGTTGTCCCATCAGCGATATAGCCTGTCGGCACGGTTTCCACGAGTTTGTATTTGCCCGCTTTGAGATACTTGAACACCGCCTTGCCATTGGCATCGGTGACAAAGGTTTCTGTACCATCCTCGGCGGGAATACGATAACCTTCCTTCGTCAGTTTGGTCTTAATTGCTTTGCCCTCGCTATCCTGCAAGGTGAACGTAATGCCCGCAAAGGGCTTGTTCGTATAGGTGTTCATCTTTGTTATTTCAAGGGTAATGGGGCCGTTGGCAAACTCAATATCGCCCGTGACCTTGCCGTAGTTATCCATCGTAAAAGAATAGGTCGTCGTGTCGATGGAATAGGTATCGGGCGCGACGGTTTCCTGCCATGTGTACTTGCCTGCGGGAATCTCCTTCATGGTGATATACCCGTCAGCGCCCGTTTTGCCCTCATAAAACACCTTACCGCTTGCGTCCGTGACCTTGATGGTCGCATTGGCAAGGGGCAGTTTGTTGTGGCTATCGAGCTTGCGAATTTTAACCGAGTTCGCCTTGTTCGTCATCTCAAACACGGCGGTTTCCTTGTCCTCGGTGGTGAGGGTAACGGTCTTGACCTCATCGGAGAGGATGAAGCCCGCAGGAGGCGTGACCTCCTTGACCTTGTACTCGCCCACAGGCAGGTCGATGGTTTCCGCATATCCGTCCTTATTGGTGGTGATGGTATCGAACAGCTTGCCAGCCGTGTCGCGCACCTCGAATACCGCGCCCGCAAGCGCACGCTCCGTATTGGCGGCATCGAGTTTATATACACCGATCTTCGCCTTGAACATGGTGTTATAGATGGGCTTGTCGTAATACTGCACGTTCATCTCGCTGTCGATGGTAAGCGGCAACGTGTCGGTCAGCATTTCGACGGTTTCCACAGGAACGGAAAGCTCTTTGAGGTAATACTCGCCGTAGGGGAGCGATACGGAGGTCTGCGCGATGCCCTGAGCGTCGGTAGTCAGCACCTCCACAAGCACATCGGCGGGAACGTCGCCAATGTTCTCGGCTGTATAAAGCCCGAACACATAGCCCTCCGCAAGCGCGTTGTAGAAGTCGATCTTGTCGTAATTAAACATCTCGGTCATCTTGCGAATCTTCACGCTGCCCGTTTGAAGCTCGTTGTCGGCGTTGAGGGCGGCCGTCACAACAGCGGTGTTCTGATCTTTATATGCCAACGTCACGGTATGAACGGTATCGTCCACGATATAGCCCGTGGGCGCGCTCTTTTCTTGTACGGTGTAAGTGCCGAGAGGCAACACACCCGTTTCCGCAACGCCCTTATCGTTGGTAGTGATGGTCGCCACGACCGTGCCGCCGCTGTTCTTGACCTCATACACCACGCCCGAAAGCCCCTTTGCGGAATAGGCGGGAACACTCACCGTGCCGTACTCGGTTTCTTTGGATTCCTTGCTCGTCAGCACATCGCCCGTCTTTTGAATGACGATTTTACCTGTCGCCACAGCATTTGTGAACGCAACCTTTGCAACGGTGTTTGTGGTGATTGCTGCGCTTTTGACCTCGGCGGTCATCACATATGGGCTGACGGTGCTGATTTCCTTGATATATACCGTACCCACGGACAGATTGCCGGAGGTCGCCGTGCCGTCGCTGCCCGTGGTAAGCTCACCGATCTTGCTGCTGCACCCGCTGTCGGAATAGATACCGAACTTCACGCCCGCAAGCGCCGCGCCGTTCGTTCCCGTCTTGGTGATCTGCACCTGTCCGTAAGCGGGAACGCCAACGTTGAAGGAAGCTGTCGCTACGACCTGCGCTGTGGTGGCACACAGAAAGATTTTCTGATAGTCACCGCTTGCAGGCACATACGCGGTGATGTTATCCACGCTGCGTGTGTCGCTGCCCTGTGCGGAGATGGAGAAGCTCTGTCCTGCCGCCGACGCGGGGACGGTGATGGTCAGCGTTTCCGAGCGGTTGCCCGTATATCCCGATACACTTGCGCCTGCGGGCAGGCCGTTGGTGTTGAGCGTATAGCCGCTGTTGATGTTGGTAAGCTGTACCGATGTCTGCCCGGAAAAGCCGCTGCCGCTTGCGGTAAGCTGCACGGTAGAGGGCGAGAAGCCGATGCTGTGGGGAAGCTCCTGCCTTGCGCGAGCTTTTGCAAGCAGCTCATCCGCATACTCTAAAACGTGTTCGTATCCGCTCTTTGCGCGGATATATGTGGGATTCGCACGGCGATTGGTGAAGCTGTACGATTCCGCTTCGCCCTGCTCAGACAGCCAGAAACGAATGGCGTTTGCCGTTGCCTGTCTTGCCTCATCGTCCGTGAAGCCTGCGGGCTTGTTGTTGGGGTAGCCGTACATGAGGATGCTGTTCAAGCCCGACAGCGTACTTGCCGAGAAAACGGATGAGGGCGAAGTCGCCGTGTAGGTCTGTCCATGCGGATTGCTCGCCGCGTGTTCCACGCAATACACAACCTCGCCCGTACTCTCTATCCAATGGCGGGGCGTGTTGAGGTCGTTCCAAGAGCCGTCCTTGTAATACTGCAAGTAATCAAAGGCGCTGTTGGTCTGGGATTCGATGGTGACGGTGCTTTGCGCTGCCGACGCCACGCCGGGCATTAGCCCGATGATGGTCAGCAGGCACAGAAGCAGCGTCATAATGCGTTTTACTTTCATGTTGTTTTTTCCTCCGTTTTGTTTTTTGTCTATGTGAAAAAACGCCTCTCGGCGCTTTCAACAAGGGAGTGTTACTAACCGAGAAGTGAATATCATTCTTCTCGGGCAGTAATCTTTCGGGTAGTAAGTTACTCTCGGATAGTAAAGAGATAGGTACAGCGATGTGTTCTTATATGAAAGGGCAGATTGCCCCCTTGGTGGAAACGCTATTCGTCGAATACGATGCACTTGTCGTATTTACACCGCTTGCCTTTCTTGGAGTAATACAGGCAGTACGGGCAGTCCTTATTCTCCGCAGTCGCAAACTGAATCGTCTTATCTTTCTGTATTTTGCGCCCTGCATGGCGATTGCCGTCAAAGCCCGGCTGCTCTGTCATCATACGCTCGAATTGCTTGTGCTTGCCCTTTGTGAAAAGCATATTGACCACCTCCTCGTGATTCGTGGCATAAAAATAACGCCCTGCTCGTCAGCAAAGGCGTTACCGTTCGTGTTCGCGCTCCTGTCGCTTGCGCTCCTGCACCTTGCAGTAGTAGTCGAGCGCCTTAATAATCATTTCTTCCTTTTCTCGGGGAGTAGCTTCCTTTGGGAAGTATTTTGAGAGCTTATCGCTTTTAATCGTGATATTATTCTGCTGCGGCTTTTCCTCCTGCATGACAAGCTCCATGCCGTTCCTGTCGAGCTTGCCTTCCTGTGCCGCCTGTTTCATGCGCTGCGCCTGTGAAAGCGAAGGCGTGCATTCGTTGGATTCGATAACGTCAAGCAGTTCGGTTTGAAGCTCATGTGGTAGATACGAAAGCTCAACGGCGGGGCGAAAGGCGATTTTCTTATCATCGACCATTTGGAGCAACGGCTCGGTAAGTTCAGTCAAACGGATATAGCGATGAACATTCCTCGCGCTCTCGGAGCTATCTTGGCTAATTTTTTCCACGCTCAATAAATTCTCGCCCATTGGTCGAGGATTATTTAGTGATCGTCGCCCCGCTTGGCGACGAATAGCATCCATTTGCATTTTATAGGAAAAAGCGCGCTCGCTCGGCAATATGTTTTCCCGCTGATGATTGGCTTCTACCATGCAGATAACGGCTTCATCATCGGACATTTCACGCACAACGGCGGGAATTGTCAGCTTGCCGATTGCCATACACGCCGCTTTACGCCTATGCCCCGATAGCATTTGATACCCGCCGTCCGGCATAGGACGCACAATTGCAGGTTGACGCACGCCGTTTTCACGGATACTCTCCGTCATATTCAACATCGCTTCGTCCTGCCGCACTTTGAATGGGTGGTCGGGGAAGTCGCTTATATCCGAGATTGGGATTTCCTGCACATATTCTGCGCCGCTGGGAATATTGCTATCATTCTTTATTGGCTCGTCCTGTTCATCTTTCAAGGTCAGGAACATCGCGGCGGTGCTTTGTCGGAAGTCCGCTTTCTTCGTTGCCATACTCGATACCTCCCTTCATAAGCTCCTCGCGCTTGACCTCTCTTGCAAACGCCCGATAGTCCTGTGCTGCGGTGCTGTTTGGAGCAAATAGCACAACACCTTGCTGTGCGCTGATGCTCTCGCTCACCAACACAGTCTGACGGATAACTGATTTATACACTTTCGTGCCAGCCATTTGCGCATACTCCTGTGCGATTTCTTTGATTTCACGGCTCACAATCGTATTGGGAACATATCTTGTGACAAGAATGCCGCCAACTTTGAGTTGTGGATTAGAATACTTTTTAATCAGCCGGATATTTTCATTTAGTTGATAGAAGCCTTGCAGGGAATATCCGTCGGGGCTGATTGGCACAACAACGGTATTCGCACTCGTTAAAGCATTGACCGTCAAAACGCCCAATGCGGGCGGCGTGTCCATGATAACAGCGTCAAATCCGTCTTTGTATGCTTCAATGCGCTCTTTGATGATAAACTCGCGTCCTTGCCTGTTGAACATAAGGTCTGCCGCCGATAGCTGAATGTTCCCGCGAATTGCCGTTATGTTTTTACAACCTTCAACGGATTGTAGGCAAGCGTTAAATATGCTTGCATCGCCATCCGGCGCGGTCATAAGGTCATACAGGTTTGGCACATCCTGTTTTAATCGTAATGTGTTGGATGCGTTTTCCTGCGGGTCGAGGTCAAAGAACAACACTTTTTTCCCGTCAAGAGCAAGTGATTGTGCAAGAGCAATTGCCGTTGTGGTCTTTGCTACGCCGCCCTTTTGATTGGCGAACACAATTACTTTAGTCATTTGGTTTTCCTCCGTTTCACAGTTTTGCTTGTGGCGTTACTCATCTTCGCCGTAGAGAAATCGGTACTCTTTAATCATTTCTGAAAACTCGTACAGGAATATGCCGAAGAAAGTGTCGAACAGTTCAACGTTCTCCAAGCGCAAAAGTGCGTCGAGAATGTCGGGCATATCCACATCGTACATAACATACATGGCACGAATAGCGCCTGCGAGTTCACGGTATTCATCATCAAGGTACTGATTTTCAAGGAACGTGCGGGCGTTTTCCAACTTAATCAGCCCAAACTCATCCCTCCATATCGCATCAACAATTTCGCTCACAAAATAACGGGAGATGATGCCAAATATTATGTCGTTGAAACACTCATCGTCACGTTCGATAATACGGCTGGTGCGGTTGTAGTCATACGTTTCCATTTTTCCGCCCTCTCTTTTTTCTCATTGTTCAAATTGGATACTCCTACAAATCGTTTGTTTGATGAAAGACCTCCTTTCCAGTGCAGACCAATGTCAAATGGTCTATGTAATGGGGCATCTCGAAAGGATGAAAGAAGATGCTCCGCGTATAAAAAATAAGGAAAAATATGACCACTTAAATATGAAAAGAGAAGCGTCCAAATGTGGATGCTTCTCTTGTTCTCTGTGCGATTGGGTGGGGCGAAACAGCCCTGTTT
>CAZEKY010000030.1:0-6187 GCA_964512875.1 uncultured Gammaproteobacteria bacterium | reverse complement strand
TAGCTTTCGTTTTTGCGCTCGTTGTGCCGTTCACGAATGCCGACCGCGGCTTTCCGGTAAGCGGTGTTTCGTACAACGGTGCGGTCTACGCCGTCGTTTCTTGCTATATGACCACCTTCCTTTCGAAATAACCCGGGGGGCGCGTTTCATCCGCTTTGCGAAAGCGTATGACCCACTATGACACTTTCAGCAAGCTGCAAAGTGTCATGTGGGCTCTGCGAGGCTTCGCAGCTGCAGGCCCGGGTGCGCCCGCAGCTGCGTGTGCGGACAAGTCCGCACAGCGGAACGTTTGCCGTACGGCAAACGAATCAAATGCACCGTCATGGTGCATTTCCCCGTGCTACCGCCGTTTTACTGAACCATCATGGTTTAAATTTCGTCCAGCATGGACAGCAACGCGCCGGGCAACTCGGTGACACTTTCAACTGTATCTTTCTGCCGCTCTGTTCGTTCCGTCAGCGAAACGCCTTTCAGCGCATCGAGCACCGCCGCGTGTACTACTTCTTTCAGCTCAACTTCCTGTTCCGCCTTTAGAATGCAGGATATGATGTATTCGCTTCGCTGCTTTGAAGACCGGGCCGAAAGAAGAGCAAGCGCCTGCCTGTGGCGCGGATCGTTCATGTCGAATGTGAGGTAACGCCTTTCCCGCATGGCGTTCACCCGAGCAGCATCTTATAGCCCTCGGCGTTTGCGAAGCGGTCAAGAACATCGACCGTCGCGACCTCCGGCGTGATGAGCCGGTCGCCCAGCAGTTCCGCGCCGCCGCCCGCAAAAACGGTGGGCAGCTTCAAATCGAGGCCACGCTCTCTTAGCGCGTTGAGCAGTTCGCGGAAGTAGTGCTGCACATGCCGCTCCGCAACCGATATGATCCGCTCCTTATCGGCATGCTGGATGCGCCCACGTATGGCGTCGGCAATCAGTTCGTCGGTCAGGATGATGTTCGCCTGCTGAAGCTCGCCACGAATGGCGTTAAACAGCGTGATTGTGCCCATGCGAAGGCTCACGCAGCTTCCGCGATCGGCCTTGAAGTCCCGCAAGCTAAGAATGTCCACCGTGTACCCGCCGATGTCCACGAGCGTGATGGTCGTGTATTGCCGCAGAGAGCCATAATGCTTGCAAAGCGCCGCGTGGCCTTGCGCGAATACCTTACAATCCGCGATTCGGCAGCGGTAGGATATGTCTTCATATTCAAAGGCGACCTCGCCGCGCAGAAAGTAATCACGGAACATGTTTTTCTGTGTGCCATAGATGTCAATCGGAAGCCCGACGCCCAATGTGATATCCGCTTCCTGTACGCTTGTCAGGCGCATGGCATGGGCGACGGCGGGCAGCGACAGGATGAAGGTGTCCGGCTCTTTTGTCTTGTTCTGCTGAAAGCTCATCCTTTTGCCGCCGAGGGCATAATAGGTTCCTTCGAAGAAAAGTTGCATGTCGTTTGTGATAAAGCTTTTTTCGCTCTGCGTGAAGCCCGACGCGTAGAGCATTCGCTCCGAAGATTTGGTGTTGTAGTTGCCGTTATCGATACCGAGTTTGATGTGCGTCATATATTCCCCCTCTCTTAACCCCAGTTTTGAGCCTGTGCAATCGTTTCACCGGCTACGGAGCCTGTAAATGCACAAAACCAAATTGGCTGACTTCATGCCAATTCAGCGGACTGCGCTTCGAGCCATTGGATGAAACGGTCTTTGGGAATCAGTATCCGCTTGCCGATCCGCATGGACGGGAAGCCTTTAGAATGACAAAGGTTGTACGCACCCACGCGGGAGATGCCGAGCACGTTTGCCACATCGCTCACGCTGAGGGTGATGGGCAGGGAATCAAAATTCGTATAGTCTTTCATTTGAACATTCCTTTCTTTGTTTCTCGTTTTGTTTTTGCTCGCGCTACGACGGCTGCCGCCCATAGGATTTTCACCTCCCCCACTCTGTGCGGGCCGCCCTCATTGCCTGCGATGGATTGGTTACCACTCGGACTGTGACTGGACGGAAGTTTCATGATCTGTTGCCGTAGCGCTTGTATTTAATTGTCGTGTTCTTTTGTCCTGTTACGTGGATGATAGAACACTACATTAGAATAAAACAACTTGAAGTAACGGTCAATATGTGTTAAAGTATTAATCACATAAATACATAAAACACAAATACGCACACAAAACCACACACGTTAGGCAAAAATTGATAAAACACGGAGCAGCGTATGGATCAGACGAAATATCTAAGCTTCAGCGGGAAGAACGAATATATCGTGAGCGGCGGACAGGTTGAAGAATACGGCATCGGGAGTTTGCTATTTGCCTTTCTTGATGTTGATTGGATGAAGCTTCATGATGAGGCCAATGATCTGAATCGGAAATGCTATATCGAGAATATTGACAGAGAAACATATTTTAATGTGCACGACGAAAGCCGCTCCTATATGATTGCGGCGACGTATTATAAGCTTCTTATGAAGAATCTAAACGCTTTGCACCCTTTCCTTGGGCAGATTATTGACGAGAAGCTATGCGATGCGGTCTATTCTGTTTTGCCCGAAAACTACGATTTGGTGCATGACGTCACTTTTGATTTATTTCGCAATTATCCCAGTACGCCGGAATCGGTTGAGCGAATGGAGCTCTTTGCCGAATCAAGCGGGGACGCGTTCAGTTCGCCCGTGAAAGATTGGTCGTTGGTAGAAGCTACGAATGCTTTTTCCGTTCATCTTATTGAGCTCATGGAAAACATGCTCGCTTTCAAAGCCGACATGCTCGAGATGATGGCGTTCTCGCTGGATAAAGACAGCGAATTCGCCGACATGAAGCCGCCACAGCGCTTTTATTTGATGCAAGTTAGCTGCTTTGAAGCGCTTGTCCGAACAGAAAGGCTTATCGTCAAGAATAAGTTGTTGGGCGCAGAACAGCGTATCCTGCGCGAGGGCGAATTCAAATATCCCGAGGAGAAAATCACGCCAGAGTTTATTGCCGAGCTAAAACGCTGTACGTTCTTTGCGCATATGTTTTACACGAGCGAGGATGTGCGGGCTTTGGTTTTTGCCGAATTCAGGCACATGTGCATGAACGAGCTTGCCGTGCGCAAATGCGAGTATTGCGGCCGCTATTTCTTGCCGTTTTCCTCTGCATCGCTCTATTGTGACCGCGTTGTGGAAAACTCAGAGGGGAAAACCTGCAAGGAAGTCGCGCCAACGGAAAAATACTTCAACAAACGCAATGCCGATGCTGCAAGGAAGCTGTACAGCAGGCTGCGCAACACCTATCATATGCGCTGTGAGCGTGCGCCGCAGGTTTACCCGCATGAGGAATATTACGCGTGGATGGACAACGCCAAGGGATTGCTTAAAGAGGTAGACGCGGGCAGCTTGTCGGTGGAGGAATTTGAGCAGAGAGTTGTATTAGAAAGAACACGCTAAACAGTGGAAAATCACGAAGCATGCAAAAGATTATATTCAATCAATAAGCGCGAAGCCACAGCAAATCGTAGTTGCCCTTGCTTTCCTTTAAAGAGCAGGGCCAGAATGATTCAGCACAGTAGACGTGTTGTGTAATTCTATTAAAATCAGCTTTCGCATGAATAATATGGTGGACATTTCTGGAAGCTCATGCTATGCTGTACAATATAATAAATTTGGCGCAATACATGCGGGTTTTTTGCTGTGTTACGCCCGGAATAGATGTGGATGGCGATCTGTAAAAAATCCGCATCTTTATGATTTACGGCTCGTGCAGCGTTCGTGTGCGAGGCTAACGCTCAGGGAAAGGGGGAGGCAAGATGCTGTCTGAAAGCCAATGCATGGTGCTGGAAAAAGCCTTGACGGAAGACATCGAACCCAGAAAGCTTGCCGCATACCTTTGCCTGCATATGGGGTTAAGCGTGGCGGAGGCATCCGCCGTTAAGATTAAGGACATCGACTTTAAGGCTAAAACGCTGACAATCAGGAATGCGCTTGCGCGTACGCTTGGCACCAACGGACAAGCCGGTCGGCAATATAAAATCATTTCCTCCGACGCAGCGCGGACGATTCCGATTCCGCCGCATGTGTATCGTTTGCTTCAAAAAAACACGCATCTTTACCCAAATAAGCACTGCTATATCATCAGCGGCGAGCAGGACGCGCCCAAGGCGCATATGCTCCAAAACCAGCTGGCTTCAATCAACACGAAATATCAACTCGTCGATAAGATTTCAACCGGCATGCTTAGAGAAGCCTTCATTCGCCGCTGCCTTGCGTGCGGGCTCGACCTTTATACCATCAGCGAGTTTGTAGGCGTGAAGCAGCTCAGTGAGATGCAGCGCAAATTTGGCCAATACCTTGAGGCATATATCCAAAGAATCGACAAGCTCGAAAAATACAGCCTAGATTACGAGCCGCTGCTCGTGCCTAACCCCGATTCGGGCAAACGGATGAATTTGCTCATCCTTGGCGCGGGAAGCCAAGGGCAAGTGGTCAAGGAAACCGCCGAGGCGCTGGGCGTGTTCCATAAAATTGCATTTCTGGACGACAATACGGACATCAAATCCGCTATCGATACTTGCGAGAACTATAAACGATATGTGGAGCTCTACCCTATCGCGCTTCCGTCTTTTGGGAATTGCGAACTTCGAGCTATGTGGATTGAGCGGCTTGAAAAAGCGGGTTTTATCCTGCCGACGCTTATTCACCCCATGGCGACGGTGAGCCCGAGCGCCTCCGTCGACGCAGGCACCATCGTGGAGGCAAAAGCCATCATCAGCGCTAATGCGCGTATCGGTAAGGGCTGCATCGTAAGTTCGGGTGCGCTGATCGACGTCAATGTTGTCGTTCAAGAAGACTGCCACATCAACTGCTCCGCAACGGTGAAAAAGCATTCGGTGATCAAACCTTTTTCGCGGATTGCGAGCGGCGTTGTTGTAGACGTGCAACCGGCTTAAAGAATTGCCCTAATGCGCTTTACTAAAAGCGCTTGAGGATATACCCGCAATCATCGTAAAGGCACGGCGACACAGTCAGTGCACGGGGCGCTTGCGATGTACACAATGATCAACAACCATACATCGCGTATGGGTGGGGGAAACTGTATGCCGAATTTCACCTATTGCATTGCCTGCAACGCAGGAAGCGAAGCGGTTTTAAAGCGCGAATTATCCGGACGGCTGCCCGAGGCGACGATCCTCTACCCTGTGTTTGACCGCGAGGAACACAAAGATGGGAAATGGACGGTAAAAACGCACCCGCTGATTCCCGGCTATCTTTTCTTATACTCTGATACAGTGCTTGCCCCCGATTTGATTTGCCGCTCAAAGCGCGTCAACAAAGTGCTCGGCTATTCGGACACCGGGGATGCACAGCAGCATGACAAGTCCTACTCCCTGCTTGGCGAAGACCTTGATTTTGCGAACTGGGTCTATAAGCATGATGGACACATCAAGCTTTCGCGCGCTATGCTCGTGGGAGATAAAACGACCATCATCGACGGCCCGTTGTTGGATTATGAAGGCGAGATCATAAAAATCAACCGGCAGCGAAGAAGCGCGCTTGTACGGATTGCCATCGGAGAGACACGCAAGGATGTATGGTTGTCCTTTAAATGGATGGAACTTAAGGACGGGGAGTTGACGGAGTGGGCATAGATGAATACCTTCTACAGATGGGATGCCCATCTACACGGTAATTCTAGATATTGTCGGCATCAGAAGTATATGTAAAACGAAATTTGGGTAAGCCTATTTTTGGTAAACAGATTTGAGAGAGGCACTAAAATCAATGTACAGTAAGTTTTTTAAGAGAGTAATTGATATATTAATTTCGGGATGTTCGTTAATAGTGCTATCTCCCCTACTGCTTCTAATAGCAGTGGCAATAAAGTTAGATTCGCCGGGTCCAGTTTTATTTAAGCAGAAACGCGTCGGAATACATAAAACTTTCTTACACGAGGACAAGTTCCAAACCGTCAAAATGACGACACAACATATAGTATGCAGATGAGATAATAACCACAATATGGAGTGATAATGGGCTTCAAAACATGAGCAACTCCGCATGAGGATAAGATAATAACAGCTAAATCTTGTGCATAATAAACAAATTGCGTCATATAACGGAGCTAAATTGGTTATATTATACAAAAAATATTTCCTTTCTCTTTCTCTTTAATTTTTACATGAGGACAAGTTTTATACAGGGTATTATAGGGCAAAAACAGCTTAAATTAGGC
>CAZEKY010000029.1:0-6462 GCA_964512875.1 uncultured Gammaproteobacteria bacterium | reverse complement strand
TTTTTAATTGGTATTTTTTTAACAGTGTTTGTGGGAGTAGGAATTGTTACCTTTTATCCAGAACCAAAATATCCTGAAGCTCCAAAAACAGTCAAATATGAATATTTGAATAACGACAAAGAAAAAATATCAGAAGAAGCAATAGCTGAAATGGAAAAATATGACGCGATAAACCTTGAATATCAAAAAAATCTTAAAATATATAACAGAAATGTTTCAATTATCGCCCTGACAGCCTCAATAATTATTGTGACTATTAGCTTAACAATCTTTAAAAATGTGGTGGTAATAACTGACGGGTTACTTCTTGGAGGAGTCTTAACATTAATATATAGTGTGATCAGAGGTTTTGGAAGTGATGATAATATCTTTAGATTTGTGGTTGTCTCGATGGGACTAGTCACCTCTTTGCTTTTGGGCTATATAAAATTTATTCAACCACAAAAGAAATAGATCGGTCTTCCTTTAGATAGAAAAGTAATCTTTTAACTAATTTGTTAGGTCAGTCTAGATAATTTCCAGTAAAAGTAAAGTAAAAACTGTGAAAGTTAAGAGAGCAAAAATTCCGATTGTTTTAGTTAAAAAACTAAAAGCTTCCTTTTTTTTGCCGTCAAGAAATAATTGAATTGGTTGATAAAAAAACAAAAAAGCCATCATGGCAACAGATAGGGTTAAAAGAGAAAGCATGCCAATGGGTGTAAAAAAAGTGTCAGGTTTGTTTTTTAAAAATTGACTAGCAAAATCCATTAAAGAAACAATCAAAACAATATATAAAAAAGCAAAAGAGGCATTGACAATAGGATTTTTAATAATTTTCATATTTATTTTTTTCAATTTTATAAAGAAAAGATTATGTAAATTATAATACTTGGCATAAGAATTAGAAAATAAGAATACTGGTTGTAATTAACTGTTAATATTTTAAGTTAAAACGTTAACAGTTAATGATGTCGATGAAGATGATAGTAAGGACTTCAATCGACTGATTGGTGTTAAATTGTTTAACCATAACTTTTCTTGTTCTGGAGTCAAAATTACAGGCATACGAGGGTGAATCGGTTTTAAAATATTATTTGAATCTGTCGTAATAATACTGTAACTATAAACCTCATGACCACTTACGGGCTCTTCCCAAATATCGTAAACTCCAGCGAAAGCAAAAAGAGGACGATTTTCAACTTCGACATAATAAGGAATTTTTTTAGAATTTTCTGTTTTCCATTCATAAAAACCATTAGCTGGAACCAGACACCTTTGAGACATAAAAGATCGCCTAAAGCCTCTTTTGCTGACCAGAGACTCGGCCCTGACATTAAACATTTTACTACCGACTCCTCTTTCTTTAGCCCAATAAGGAATCATTCCCCACTTCATTATCCAAATCAAAGTCAGTCCTTGTTGATAAGTGATGATTGGCTCTATATCCCCCGGAGAAACTGTCGTATTTTTCGGAAAGGAAGGCAGTCGATTAACAATTCCAAAATGATTATAGAAATCATTGTTTAAATCAAGATGATAACGACCACACATAATTATTCAGTATAGATAAACTGTTCTAATTCTTTAATACTACCAAAAGCAACCCTGTCTGGAACCTTATCCTCAGTCCCAAGCATCATGGCGGGAGTAATAACAAAATTACCCCACTTTTCATTAATTTGATCAATGGCGGTACTTAAGTTTAATTTTCGATTAACATCTTCAAAGAGTTCCAGTTGTGAAAAATTAACCTTTTTTAGATTAAAAAGAGAAACAGAAAGATTAGCAACTGCCTTTTTATAAGGCGACGCTTTCATAATTCGATAAGCATGACTATAAATATCTCCTGAAACAGAAAGCTGCCGGTCACAAAGAGAAGCATGATGCCAAAAGGAACGATCTTTGTATAATAACGAAACATGAACACCCCTTGCGCTATAACCTTCTTTTCTCATTCTAAAACTACTTTTTTCTACTAATTTATGAAGTAAAGGAGAAAGTTGTTCTGGAGTTGAGGCTATAATTGGCAACGAATACATATTGCCAAAACTTTTTCTGCCAAAATCAACATCGTCAATTTCCCACCCTCTTAAGCGAAGATACCAGTAATATCCCGTGATTGAATTAAAAGCAGATTTGAGGGTGAAAATGGAAGCATCATAAAAATTATTGAGAGTAAAAATACCCGCCTTATTAAGTCGAATTGCATTGGCACTTTTAATTCCATTCAAGTCGGTCAACAAAAGACTTGAATATATCTTTTGATAATTTTGAAAATTAATTTCTTCTAAACCATCAGGTTTCTTGAGGCCAGCAGCAAGTTTGGCTAAAAAACGATTTGGGCCAATACCAATAGAAACAGTCAACCAGTCGCCAATGTCTTTTTTAATTTTATCTTTAATGTCTTTGGCGACATTTTTCATTCCTAAATTGAAAGAAGGAAATGTTTCAAAATTTAAAACAAACTCATCAATAGATTTTGGAGAAAAATTAGTAGTATATTGAGATATTAAATTACGCAATTTAATATGAATGTTTCGATACTTCCATGGATCTGGTTCTAATATTTGAAGGAAGGGACAAAGAAGTTTCCCCTCTTGAACTTGCATTCCGGTCTTAATTCCAAGTTTTTTAGCTTCAATTGAGGGAGCCAAAATACAACCTCTAGGAGAATCATAAGCGGCCACTGCAATTGGCCTTCCTCTAAGTAAAGGATTTGCTTGTTGCTCAATGGTGGCGAAACAAGAATTAAGGTCAATATGCATTAAGGTCGAATCCTTGTTGTTAAAAGGCAAATTAGTCAGGTAGTCCATCGGAAACCTCCTCTAATCTCCATGATAATGTGTCGGTGTTTAAATTAAGTTTAAAAAAAGTTTCTTGACAGAGAACAGAGAAAACATGGTGAAGTGTCCGTCCGATTCGAAAATTATGATGTAGCCCCACCTTGGTAACCGAATAAACACGACCATCCCACCTTATTTTTGTAGGAAAAACTTTGGCACCTATAGGTTCATAGTTAAAAACAACAGAAATTGGAGCATCTACTTTAAGGCGCATAAAAAAGTATACCCGAATAAAACACGAAGTGTCAATTTTAATTTCAGATTAGAAACCAAGATAATTAATCTTTTGTTGCAAAAAGGAATTTTTCCAAAAACTTAAACTGTTGATTGTTAACAAAATATTAATTGAATAATTTTGTTAGGATAAGGTAACTAAGAGCAGCTACTGAGGCACTTAAAAAAGTTCCCCAAATTAAGTCAACAATAGTTACCACTAGAGGCCAATCTTTAATCGTCGCCAGATTAGTCAGATCATAAGCCGCATAAGCGCAAAGTCCAAAGAGGGCTCCAAGTGAGATTGCGGTAATCAAAGAATTTTTTTGAAGAGCTGGAGAAATAACCAAAACAACCAAACCCAAAACATAGATTAAATAAAAAATTAGGGCAGCTAAGAGATTTGGAGTCTTAGCCATTAAATAGGCTAAATGTTTTGAGTAAAAAGATTTGGCGATCAAGGTTAACCAGGCTCCATCAATTAACAAAAAGATAAAAAGTGAGACAAAATATTGTTTAATCATAATTTATTATAAACTATTAAGTTTAGTGGCTAAATTTTCTTGTTCATAATATAAAGAATCGTCTTGCTCCAACCACTGAGATTCGGTTGAAGTTAACCATTGGTTTTTTTTCATCCTACTTACAGCAGCATCAATACGAGAAATTCTGGTGTTAATAATTTCATTTATTCGATTACATTCATACTTATTATCCTCATATGTTTTTCCCCAATCTTTACATCCTTGCCAGGAAGATTGAATTTCCCTGAGTCGATTAAGGGTCTTTTCCCACCCTTCAATGTTCGTTTTATCATAATTTGGTGGAAGATAACCTCCAAACTCTTGAACTATTACCTGGACCTCACAGTCATCAATTTTGCCGACAAAAGAAGCAATACCTGTATCCTGATAGTCTTTATCAAGAATACTTTTTTTAGTTTCGTAATCTAGCCAGTAATCTGATAACTCTTGCGCATCATAATAACCAGTTGTTACTATTTCACCAATGGTGATGTTGTAATAACCGGCGTCTTTAATCGCTTTTGAATAAGGGTATTTGCTGCTATTTTTGTCCCCTAGTGAAATAACCTCATTATTTTCAATAATTGACTTTGCCCTAGCCAAGGCTGCCTTTTCAAGTTTCTCATTTCTTTTAAGTGGCTTTAGTTTTTCATCTTCTCTAATTTTATTTATTCTTTGATAATAATCATCAATATTAAAAGAAGA
Organism: uncultured Gammaproteobacteria bacterium; assembly: GCA_964512875.1. Lineage (GTDB taxonomy): Bacteria > Patescibacteriota > Microgenomatia > UBA12405 > UBA12405 > WARW01. The sequence goes on along the minus strand of CAZEKY010000029.1, from coordinate 2,198 downwards.
CAGTCCATGATCAAGACCATCGCTACTGGCATCCCTTAGTCTGTCTTGATATTCAGATTGTTTGCTCACCGGTAAAATACTATCTATTTCGTTGATAGAAACCAGACCGACCTCTCTTGAGTCTCGACTTCTTTTTCGGTTGTCACCCAAAACAAAATAATAGTCATTAGGAATTTTAATTGTTTTACAATCAGCCAAAAAAGAGCCACCAAAGGTTGATCTTGGTTTAGCAGTGTAGGGTTCTTTGACAAGTTGACCATTAACATAGAGATAGCCATCACGAATAGTAACCTCATCACCTTCAAGAGCAACAATTCTTTTTATGTAACTAACAATTTCACCATCAGAACTTGAGGTTCTCCCTGATTCAAAAGTGACAATATCCCCCCTCTTTGGCTTTAAAAAATATTTATTTAAAAAAGTAAAAGAACTAAGCTCAACCTGCTCTTGATCAAGAATGGTTGGGTTCATTGAGTTACCCGATACGGGGGTGCTTGGCCGAATAAAACCAAAGATAAAAAGTAAGGGTAAAAGAGCGAGAGACCAAATCGGTAATAAAACAAAAAGTCCAAAAATAAATCCAAAGAAACTTTTCATAACAACAAAGGGTAAAAAAATCAAAGAGAATAAGAATCTAAAAAATTTGTTAAAAAAACCAAGGTGTTTATATTTCCCGTATGAATTATCGAGAGCTAAAAAAACAGATGCAATTGAGAAAGAGACAAAGCCGACAATAATATCTCCAAAAAAGACATAATAGGGCAAAGTTGAACTGTCAAGAGTTGAAAGATAATCTTTTTGAAATAAAAATATAAATAAAAGAAAAATGATGATCGTAAAAAACCACAACCCAAAAAATATTTTAGATAATTTAAAAATTTTAATATTTTTTTTAAATAAAAGTGGATTTTTAATACAAGTTTTTTCATGATTATCAAACTTTTTTTTTGTTTTAAATTCTTGGCCACAAAAATTACAAGTCCAAACATTACTCTTTTCCAAAGAGTCAGCATCAGCGATTTGACTTGAACCGCAATATTTACAATATTTGTTATTTAAAGCAATTTTTTTACCACAAGATGAACAAAACATAACTGACAAAATTATATAACTTAAATTAAAATAATGCTTAATTCTTTTTATTCACTCCCTTTATTAACAGCCGCGACGTAAAACTGAACCTAGAAGTTAATCTGAGTAAAAAAAATAGCAAGTCCTAACTTAGATAATGGATCATCGGGAAATTTTTGTGTATAACTTTCAAACTCACCGCCTTAGAATCAATCAGTACCTGTTTTATTAAAGAGTCCTTTTCCTGACTATTAAAGTAAGATCTGAAATAATTAGTAGAACGATACAAATAATAACAGTCACAATAATTGGGGGATAAGAATTATTAAAACCAGTTGGCATAGTGTGTTTTAGCCAAATACCATAGTAGGCCCAAACAGGAACCAAACCATAAGCCAAATTACTATCTTTATGCATTCTCCAAATCGCAATAACCAATCCAACAAATAATATTAAAATCATCCAGGTTGTGTCAGGTAAACCAAAACCATTCCATCCAATATCTACTAAAAATCCAGTAATGTTGGCGATTGTAGCCACAGTTATCCACCCAAAATAAACACCAAATGGAATTTTATAGAGTAATTTTTCTTCTGAATTTAATTTTTCTTTATTAAGTATGTCGGCAATTTTGATAAGGCTAGCAAGAAGCACCAGCATTAATATTACTGTTAACCATATTATTTTATAATGCCAAGCAAATATCCAGGCACTGTTAATAAAAGAACTAATAATAAACAAAGTATTAACCTGATTGGATAGTTTTGAATTTATTTTTTTAGATAAAAGCTGATAAACCGTATAAATACCAAGGAGTAAGTAAATGACACCCCAAATTGAAAAAGTTAAACCAGTAGGAGCAAAAAGATTTGGAAAAGAATCGGAGACCCCACCTGTTGTTAAATTATTTATCGGTAATATGTTGGCTAAAGCATTAACCACAATCATTACGATATAGGAAACTAATACCATTAGTTTTATAAAAATATTATTATTTTTCACAATTAATGATAGCAAAAATCCTCTATTCCAATAGAGGTAGTAAAAAGTTAGAGTTAATCTTTCCATTTTACTCGAGGAGTGGAATGATTTTAGAACTAATAAATAAAGATATAATGAATTATGAA
>CAZEKY010000028.1:0-6949 GCA_964512875.1 uncultured Gammaproteobacteria bacterium | reverse complement strand
CGGTACGGTAATGTCCGTTCCTCAAGAGGTTAAACATGATGAAAAAATGGAAGAAGCTGCTACTATCAGAGATTATCTAGATTTTGAAAATAATAAACAAGATTATCAATTATTAAAAATTCTTTCCAAGTTAGAACTCGACCGATTTTCTCTTGATCAAAGTCCTCAAAAGTTAAGTGGTGGTCAAAAAACCAAACTAGCCATTGCTAGAGCATTATTGTATGAACCAGATCTTTTATTGCTTGATGAACCTACTAATTTTTTAGATATCGAAGGAAAAAATTGGATGATGAATTTTTTGGGTCGCTATTCTAAAACCTTAATTGTTATTTCTCACGATCTTAATTTATTAGATAAAAATATTGACAAAATTCTTGAAATTAATTCTCAGACTCATCAAGTTGATGATTATCGAGGTACTTATAGTGATTATCTAAAAGTAAAAGGAGAAAATGAAGCCGCCCTGATCCATTCTGTTCATGTTCAAGAGAAAAAGATCTCTCAGCTCAAAAAGGGTTTGTTAAGAATTTCTGGTAACAGGTCTGAAAAAGGTGTTCGAATGCGTATTAACTTAGAAAAAAGAGTTGAAAAAATGCAAGAAGCTTTACCCGACCTTCCCCCAGCTGTTAAAAAAATAAAAATTCATCTACCGGAACCTGCCTGGATTGGGGAGTTACCCTTGATGGTTGAAAATATTAGTAAAAGTTATGGTGATAAAAAAATATTAGATAGTGTTAGCTTTGAGCTAAAAAGAGGTGAAAGGCTTGTTCTAAGTGGTCAAAACGGAGCGGGTAAAAGTACTTTGATTAAAATAATAACAGGGTTAATAAAAGCGGATAGTGGCGATATTTTAAAAGACGAAAGATTAAGTCTTGGTTATTATTCACAAGAATTTGAAACTTTTGATTTTAATAAAAATCTTTTTGACACTATCAGAGAAAAAGGAGAGATGACCGAGTCTCAAATTAGATCACTTTTGGGACGTTTTTTATTTTCTGGAGATAAAATCTTTAACAAAATTTCTACTCTTTCTGGAGGTGAAAAAACCCGCCTTTCAATTGCCACATTGTTAGCTAAAAACTACAACCTGTTAGTTCTTGATGAGCCAACTACTTACTTAGATGTTTTGTCTCAAAGATTAATTCTTGAAGCTCTTAAACAATATCAGGGAGCCATGATTATTGTTAGTCACACTCCTGAATTTATTAAAGAACTAAATCCTTCTAGAAAATTGTTGCTACCAGAAAACAAAATTGTCTTCTGTTCTTAGTTTTTTTTTACTTTATTTACCCTCTTGACAACAGTGTTATCTAGATCTAACATATAGTTAGAAATAAATAACAATATTAGATTTAAAAGATGCAAACAAAAATTAAAGAATATCGAGCAAAATTAAGTCTAACTCAAGATCAGCTGGCACAAGCTGTTGGTGTTCGTAGAGAAACTATTGTTTTTCTTGAACAGGGGAAATATAACCCTTCGCTAAAACTTGCTCATGATGTTGCCGTGGTTTTGAAAACAACTATTAATAATTTATTTATTTTTTAAAAATATGATAGGAAAAGCAAAATGGTTTAATCCAAGAAAATATACTGGTTGGGGTCTTGCTCCAAATTGTTGGCAGGGCTGGCTTTATGTCTTTTTCTATATTTTATTAATTGCCATAGCAAACTCTCTTCCTATTGATCTAAATATTAAAAACATTATCAGTGGTGTTCTTGTTTCAGTTTTATTACTTGATACTTTGCACATCATGTCTCAAATTAACAAAGATGAGAGAGAAAGGTTACATGAAGCCCTTTCTGATCGTAATGCATTGTGGTTTTTACTTTTCTTTTTAATAGTATATATTTTGATTAAAAAAATTTACGAACCACTTTTTATAGTTGCTCTTCTTGTGGCTACTGCAATTAAGGCTTTAACTCGTTTTTATCTCAGAGACAAATAGGGCTTAATATTTTATATCTCGTATTCAAAATATTCATTATAAGGAATATTCCAATTAGAAGCTTCTTCTATGCTTGAATTTTCCATTATTTTTCTAAACAAGCGAATGGAGTTGCCATGAGCAGATATTGCAATTCCAGTTTCTTTATTTTTATGTTTACTTTTCAAGTCATTGATAAAAGCAGTCACTCTTATTTCCACATCGGCAAAACTTTCTCCCTCTGGAGGCCTGTCATTCCATCCTCTGTGCCATTTATCAAACTGTTCTTGTCCGTATTTGTTAATCACATCTTCGTGTTTTAAGCCCGCCAAGCTGCCATAAGATCTTTCAATAATCCTATCGTCAATCACAGTTTCTCTACATTCGGGATGCATTTTAAGAACTTCTGATAACGTGTCTTTAGCACGAGATAATCTCGTAGTGTAAGCAATATTAATTTTTTTGTCTTTTAGTTTTTCTGCTATTTCTTTTGCGTTTTGAACTCCGGTTTCTGTTAGTTTTGCATCAAGCCAACCAGTAAAAATTTTATTTAAATTAAACTCAGATTGTCCGTGTCGAAATAAATATATTTTAGCCATTTAAAATTTCCTCCTCAATTTCCATTAAGCGATTATATTTACAAACTCTTTCTCCTCTAGTTGGTCCAACTTTGATATATTCAGATCCCATCGCTACCGCCAGATCAACCAAAAAAGTATCATTAGTTTCTCCCCCTCCTCGATGGCTTGGTATGGTGGCAAAATTATATTTTTTGGCCAACAAGCAACAGTCGATTGTTTCAGTCAAGCTGCCCGCCTGATTCAGTTTAATTAAAATGGCAGTGCTTGCTTTTAAATCAATTGCCTTTTGTAAAAGTTCAGTGTTGCTAACAGTTAGATCATCAGAGATAACCAGAGCTTTGCCATTAGCCATTTTTACCAATTTAGGCCAATTATCCCAGTCATATTCGGAAAGCATGTCTTCAAGGCTGATAATAGGGTATTTGTCTAACCATATTTTATAATAGAGAATCATTTCTTCAGAACTAAGTTCTTTCTTTTCTAATTTTAATTTATATTTTTGATTTTCTTTATCCCAAAACTCTGAAGCAGCCGCATCAAGAGAAATGGCTGCATCAATTCCGGGGGAGTATCCCGCATTTAAAATTGCCTCCATTAAATATTCAAGTGCTTTTTCATTAGAGGTTATTCCATTTGGAGCAAAGGCTCCTTCATTTCCAGTATTTGTTGATAACCCTTCTCTTTTTAAAATCTGTTTCAAGGCCTCATATATTTCCATTTCCATCCTAATTTGTTCTCGGCTGTTTTTGTTTCCCAAAGCGGCAACCATGTATTCTTGAAGATCAGTTGTATTGTCGGCATGTTTTCCGCCTTCAATCATTACCATCATTGGTTTTGGTAATTTATTTACAGAATCTTCAACCCCGTAACCTTGTTGTAAATACCTGTAAAGAGGGATCCTTGCTTCATTTGCTGCTGCTCTTGCAATTGCTAAGCTTACTCCCAGGATTGCATTTCCTCCTAGTAATGATTTATCTTTACTTCCGTCAAGGTTAATCATTTTTTCATCAATCTCTCTTTGCTTATTAGCTTCCATCCCAATTAAGCTTTCTTTTATTGCCGTATTGATATTACTAATAGCTTTCAACATTCCCTTTCCGTTGTATCGTGTTAAATCTTTATCAAGAAGCACACACGCTTCTTTAGATCCTGAAGATACACCATAGCTAACCGATGCTTTTCCTAAAAAACCGGAACTAAGCAGGACTTCAACTTCTAAACTAGGAGAACCACCAGATGCCAATATTTCACGAGCATAAATATTTTTAATTGCACTCATAAACTCATTATACAAAAAAACAAGAAGCATTATGTTTCTTCTTTGCCTAAAATTCTTTTGATATATTTTTTTACCCAAAAATCTTTAAACTGGCCAATTATGTCGGTAAAATCAATTCCATTTTTCACCCACAAGTTTCCACTCTCATTTTTATTAGTTGCTTTATATTTTTTTATTAATAAAGATTTTGAGACTGGAGTATAGATTTGGATATATTCGTCTATCCAAAATATTTTTTTATAAACCTTTTCTAAAAACAACAACATTTTCTGAAGATCACTCGCACTTTTTTTAATAGCCCAAGGCCAATATTCAAAAAAAATAATTGGCTTATTCTCTTTAATTATTTTTTGTCCACCTTCGATAACTTTTCCCTCAAAACCCTGAACATCAATTTTAATAAAATTAATTTTTTCTTCTTTTAAATCTTTTATTAGATCATCTAACTTCTGGCATTCGACTAAAATTCTCTCTCTTTTAGTATCTGTGGATTTGCTTTTATTTCCCCACGCTCGGTGGTCTCCGTAATTTTCTTCAGATTTATAAAGATATATTTTTTTATTTTCACTACCTAATGCTTTTTTAACAACAATCACATTTTTTAGATTGTTTTCTTTAATATTCTTTTGAAGTATTTTATAGTTTGTCTCATCAGGCTCAATTGAAATTACTTTTCCTTTTTTACCAACTTTGTTGGAAAACAAAATTGTATAGTATCCAATGTTAGCCCCAATATCTATAACGACATCTCCTTTATTAATCTTAGACAACATTAATTTTGTCAAATAAGGTTCATATTTCTCCAGAGCAATTCTTTGTCCAACATATTTATCATCAGCCAAGTAGTTAATAATATGTTTATTAAAAATTTTAGTTCGAACTAACTTCATTAACTATTTTAGCAAGATTGGTAAGCTAACATTTTTCGTTATTTTTAACTTGCAATCTGTATTGTGACTTCTACCTCTTGATTTAATAAATCATCTCGTTATAATATTAGCAGTCAATCAGTTTGACTGATAATTATTAGTTTAATTTATTAAAAAATATGACCAAAATTAATCCAGTTGCTGGCTTCATTTTAATTGAGCCACAAAAACAAGAAAAAACTACTGCTTCCGGAATTGTTCTTCCTGAGTCACACCAAGATAAACCTCAACAAGGAAAAGTTTTGGCCGTTGGTGCTTCTATTTTTACCGATGGTCGAGAAGTTAAATCGCCTTGTCAAGTTGGTGATGTTGTTGTTTATAAAGAATGGGGTGGTAAGGAATACAAAGAAAACAATATCGATCTCTTGCTTATGAAATTTGACGATATTATGGCAATTATTAAATAGTTATTAGTTTAAAAAACAATTAAAACACATGTCAAAACAATTAAAATTCGGACAAGATGCCCGTCAATCAATACTAAATGGAGTTAATATTTTAGCCAATGCTGTCACTACCACTTTGGGGCCAAAAGGTCGCAATGTTGCTATTGATAAAAAATATGGGGGACCAGTAGTTCTTCATGATGGTGTTTCTGTTGCCAAAGAAATAGAGCTTCAAGATCCATACGAAAACATGGGTGCTCAATTAATCAAAGAAGCTGCCAGTAAAACAAATGATATCGCTGGTGATGGCACTACTACTGCTACCGTTTTAGCTCAGGCTATTGTAAACAAGGGAATTCAAAACGTTACTGCCGGTGCTAATCCCATGATTATTCGAAAAGGTTTAGAAAAAGGCTTGAATGCTGTCATAAAAGAGCTTGATCTAATGAAAAAAGAAATTAAGGCAGATGATCAAGAATCAATTGAACAAGTCGCTACTATTTCTGCAGGCGATTCTGAAATTGGTAAAAAAATAGCAGAATCAATGATTAAAATTGGTAAAGATGGTCTAATTACTGCTGAAGAGGGTAAAGGTCTCAATCTTGAAACCAAAGAAACTTCTGGTATGGAGTTTGATCAAGGATTTTTATCAGCTTATTTTGCTACCAATACTGAAAGCATGGAGGCTTTAGTCGAAAATCCTTACATCGTTTTAACTGACAAAAAAATCAGTTCTCTTCAGGAATTTTTACCTTTTTTGGAAAAATTAGTTAAATTAACCAAAAATATTGTCATTATCGCTGATGATATCGATGGTGAAGCTTTAGCTGCTTTAGTAGTTAACAAAATTAGAGGGACTTTTAACATTTTAGCTGTTAAGGCTCCTGGTTTTGGTGATCGTCGAAAAGCTATGCTTGAAGATGTGGCTGTTTTAACCGGTGGTCAGGTAATTTCGGAAGATCTTGGCGTTAAGTTTGACACCATTGATCCAAATGATTATTGTGGACACGCCGATTCTGTCACTGCCGACAAAGACAAAACCAGAATTATTGGTGGTGCTGGTTCAGACGCAGATGTAAAAGCTCGAGTTTCTCAACTCCGCGCTCAACTAAGCAAAACTGATTCTGATTATGATAAAGAAAAATTTCAAGAAAGAATTGCCAAATTAGTTGGTGGAGCCATTGTTATTCAGGTCGGTGGTGCAACTGAGGTTGAAATGAAAGAAAGACTCGAAAGAGTTAAAGATGCCATTGAGGCAACCAAGGCTGCAGTTGAAGAGGGCATTCTTCCAGGTGGTGGAGTTGCCTTGCTAAAAGCTTCATTAAAACTTGATGCTGTTAAGGCTGATTCTGTTGAAGAGCAAGTTGGTCTTGATATTTTAAAATACGCCTTAGAGCAACCAGTCAGAATGTTAGCTCAAAATTCTGGCGAAGATGCTGGATATATCATTAATTTGATTAAAGATAAGGTTAAAGATGATCCAAAATCTGATTACGGTTACAATGCTGCTACTGGAAAATTAGGATCAATGGTTTCCGCAGGAATTCTTGATCCAGCCAAAGTTACCAAATCAGCATTAACAAACGCAGTTTCTGTTGGTCAGATGATTTTAACTACTGACGTTTTAATTACTGATGCTCCAGAAAAGTCTCCTCAAGTTAACCCTTCCGCCATGGGTGGAATGGACGGTATGATGTAAAAATCAATCTTAATTTGTAAGCAAACTAAAACCCGCCATGTCGGCGGGTTTTTGTTAAAATAGGCTTACTCTATGACGCGGTAGTCAAGCGGTTAGACACCGGTCTGCAAAACCGTCTAGATGGGTTCGACTCCCATCCGCGTCTCAA
>CAZEKY010000027.1:0-6972 GCA_964512875.1 uncultured Gammaproteobacteria bacterium | reverse complement strand
AGAAGCATCGATATTACTGGCACGCATACTTTTAATTAAGGCAGAGATGGTGTTGTAATGCTCTTCTCCTTTTTTGTCGAAACGCAAAAAAGAATTTTGAAGAGATTGTTTTAGGCTTTCGATTTTTAGATTGTTATAAAGAGTAAAAGAATTATCAATCATGGTTAAACACTGACGAGCGTCTCCGTTGGCCATATTAACTAACCAGTCTCGAGCATCTTTACTAATCTTGCAAGTAAGTTTTTTGGTGGCTCGATCAATAATTTCAGAAATATCTTGATTGGTTAATTCTTGTAAAGTAAAAACTCGACAACGAGAAAGAAGTGGTGAAATTACCTCAAAACTAGGATTTTCAGTAGTAGCACCAATCAGAATCAAAAGACCAGATTCAACTGAGGGTAACAAAAAATCTTGTTGGGCCTTATTAAATCGATGAATTTCATCCAAAAAAAGAACATTTTTTTCCATTGGTCGAACATTGGCTATTATTTTTTTAATATCATCCTTGCTGGCTGAAACTGCTGATAATTCATGGATTACAGACTGAGCTTCACTTGCTAAAATTCTGGCTAGAGTTGTTTTGCCGACTCCTGGAGGTCCCCAGAATATCATTGAAAATATCTGATGATTTTCAATAGCCAAACGTAATGGTTTTCCCGGTCCGACCAAATGTTTTTGTCCGATAAAATCTTCTAAAGTCTTTGGTCTTAATAATGAGGCTAATGGTTGAGAAAGCATTCGGGTTTTATTTGGCTTAATAGCTTGAGTATAGACTAGAGGTGTTTGATGGTCAACTGAGGAATTATGACGTTTTTATCCAAAGACAGTATAAAATCAATAACCTTCACCACCTGGTGAGGATCAAGAGCATTGCTTAAATCATAATTAGTACCACTAGTAAATTTAGTTTTCATAGCTCCAGGATTGATGTCAATCACCTTAATGCCATAGCTTGCTAATTCTGGCTGAAGAGACTGGGACAGACCACTAAGCGCCCACTTAGAAGAATGATAAATTGAATTAAAAGCTTTTGGGTGCAAACTGGCAGTTGAGTTAATATTAATAATTGTGCCAAATTTTTGTTTTTTAAGAACAGGCACAAGTGATCTGGCAACAAAGGCTGGACCGATACTGTTTACTTCAAAAACTTTTTTTAATAAATCAGGGTCATTAGACTCTATTTCGCCATCAATAAAAAGTCCAGCACTATTAATAAAACAATCAATTCGGTGATACTTTTTGGATATTTTTTTGATCATTGAAGCGACTGCTTTATAATCCGAAACATCACATACTTCAAAATCACAGTCAAACTTATTGGCGACTGCTTCCAGCAAATCCGGATTATTGTCGATAATTATTACTCGGGAGGTGAAAGAGAAGAAGGCGGCCAATTCTCGACCAAGACCACTGGCTCCTCCCGTAATACAAATTACTCTTCTCATAGATTAATTCTAAACTATATAAGAAAAAATTCGAGTTTATGATTAAATATAGATGTGAAAACTATAAGTAAAAGATATTTTAAAGTAGAAAAAATATTTTTAATTATAATATTAGCTTTAGTCTTAAGATTAATTTCAATTAATCAGTCAATTTGGTTGGATGAAGCAATTTCTATTAATGTGGCAAAAATGCCACTATTTGAAATTGTAAAAAGAAACTCACTGGTAGACTTTCACCCTCCAACTTATTATTGGTTTTTAAATCTTTGGACAAAAGTATTGGGTGATAATATCTTTATCCTACGACTAAGTTCAGTTTTATTTTCACTAATAACAATTTATTTTACCTATCTCTCAGTTTGGAAATATAAAAACAAAAAAAGTGGGATAATAGCTGCTTTGTTTTTAAGTTTAAACCCTCTTTTTCTTTACTACTCACAAGAACTACGAATGTATTCAATGACTACTATGTGGTTAACAATTGGTCTTTATTACTTTTTAAAAATAAAAAATGGTGATTATAAAAAGAAAGATCTTATTCTTTTTAATCTGATGATGGCACTATCGTTTGCAACTTTTTACGGATCGATTTTTATGATTATGACTTATTCGCTTTATTTTTTAATTAAGAAAAGATGGAAATTATTTTTCTTAACAAACATTGGAATAGTTTTATCCATTATTTTTCTTTCTCCCCTTCTCTTTATTCAGATAAAAAATTCAAAAGTAATGCTTGAAGATGTTAAGAACTGGACTTTGGTTTTGGGTAAAGTTAATTTAAAAAATATGCTACTAATACCAATAAAATTTAATGTGGGAAGAATTGCTTTTTATCCTAAAAAATACTATTACCTTTTAGCTGGAACATGGACGGCAATACTTGGCTTAATTGCAATGAAAAATAGTTTTAAGAATAGATGGATCGCTGGATTGTTGCTGTTTCCATTATTTTTTGCCATATTGTTTTCAATTAAAACACCATTGTTAGATTATTTTAGATTTCTGTACCTTTTACCAATTTTTTGTCTACTTTTGGCTATAAATTGTAATAAAAAATGGCAACAGTTCTTGGTAGGTGGAGGCTTTTTATTTTTTTCGATGCTTTATCTTTTAAACAACAATTATCATCGAGAAGATTGGAAAGGAGTGGTAAATGAAATTAAAAAAGAAAAAAAGGTTTATTTAATAGCGACTTTTAGTGATCCAATAAAATACTACAATCCTTTAATTGAAATTCATGACTTAAAAAATGAAGTTCCACTTGAAAAATATATTTGGGTAATTCCTTATGGAGAAGAGGTTCACGGTATAAATTTAGAGGAGAAATTAATAAACGCTGGATACGAAAAAACATATCAAAAGAATTTTAGAGAAATGGAGTTGGAGAAATGGGAAAAATAAAATATTATTTTTTCTGATTATTTTTATTTAAACCCAATAGTTTTGTTCCAAAATAAACGACCAAAGCAATAATTAAAAAATCAATTAAATTATTAACAAAATTACCCCACATAATTTTGGCATCAGCTATTTGAAAATAGAGTGATTTGAGATCTACCTTTCCAATAAATAATCCAATAATAGGATTAATGATGTCAGTCACAAAAGCGGTGACAATTTTTGTGATAGAAGTACCCATAACCACACCAATAGCCAAACCAATGACACCTTGGCTCTGAATAAATTCAATAAAACCCCTGACAGAACTAAGACTTTTTTCTTGAAATAATCTTGCTTTTTTTGTTTTATTTTTTTTCATATCTATTTTGAGAATATCAAATATTAATAAATAAACATAGCATCACCAAAACTAAAAAAACGGTAATCTGAGACAACTGCTTGTTGATAGGCCTTTAAAATTTTATTTCTCCCCGCAAAAGCTGAGACTAACATCAATAAACTTGACTCGGGCAGGTGAAAATTAGTGATTAAAGCATCAACGAATTTAAAATGATACGGAGGATAAATAAAAATTGTAGTTGAATTGTTACCAGAAACAATAAAGGGGTTCGCAGCCGACTCTAAGGTTCTAACGGAAGTGGTACCAACAGCGATGATTCTCTTCCCCTCTTTTTTGGCAAGATTCAGCCTAGAAGCCACATCTTGATCGATTTCGTAAAATTCTTGATGTAAAGTTTTACTGCTAATATTTTCAGGTCTAAGATTTTGAAAGGTTCCTAGTCCAACATGAAGAGTAAGATACTCAATTTGTACTCCTTTTTTCTTTAAATCTGATAATAACTTTTTTGTAAAATGTAAACCTGCAGTGGGAGCCGCAGCTGAACCTATTTTATTAGCATAAACAGTTTGGTAATCTTTTCTAAGGTTTTGTTCAGGTTCTGGACTAGAGATATAGGGAGGTAAAGGTGTATGTCCAATAATTTCTAAAGTTTTGAAGAAAGACGCATTTTTTTGATTAAATTTAAGAACAACCTGCCCATTCTGTTTATTACTTTCAATGACTCTCGCCTCTAGTTTATTTTTAAAAAGTAACTCTTGTCCAACGATCAATCTTGGTTTGGAAATTGCCATCCAAGTATCTTTTTCTAGCTGCCTGATCAACAAAATTTCAAATTTTCCTCCGCTTTTTTTCTGCCCATAAAGCCTAGCAGGAAAAACCTTGCTTTGATTTAAAACTAATACATCATTTGAGCCTAAAATATTTTTTAAATCACTAAATTCGTGATGAGCAATAAATCCATTTTTTTTGTTTAAAAGTAACAGTTTACAAGCATCTCTTTTAGAAGCGGGATGATTAGCAATTAATTTTTCAGGTAAAGAATAAGAATAATCTTTTAAATCTAGAGACATGTCGTATTCTATCAAAGCTTAATTTAGTCGACAGATAGCAAAATTAAGAATAGAAGCAAAAGAGACCCAAAATAAATATGGGAGTAAAAGATAAGACGCTATTTTATTGTATTTCCAAAATTTAGAAATAGTAATTACAATTGTAATCCAAAGAAGAATAATCTCATAAAAGGCCAAAGCTGGTGATTGAAGACCAAAAAATAAATAAGACCAGAGAATATTAAGCAATAGTTGCACCCAAAACCAAAATAAATTATTTTTTTTATTCCAAACTAAATATAAAGAAAAACCCATTAATAAAAACAAAAAAGTCCATACAGGAGCAAAAATCCATGATGGTGGATTAAAAAATGGTTTATTTAAAAGAGGATACCAGGTTTTTACTGAACGATAAGTCGCAAAGCTGCCGATAACCCCTGCTAGCTGAACAATTAAGATAGATAAGAGAAATTTCTTTAAATTAAAAGAGGGAGGCTTTCTATTTTTCATCAGAATAATGATAACACAGGAGTATCAACTTGGATTTGCTTTTAACGATCACATCAAGTACAATGCTACTTGTAGATTTTATATCTACGAGTTAATTATATTTTTCAGACAATGATCAAAAAATTGTATGTCGGCGGATTGAATTTCAATACCACTGACGAGACCTTAGGGGCATCCTTTGCCCAAGCTGGAACCGTTGTTTCAGCTATTGTTATTAAAGATAAATTTTCGGGCAGATCCAAAGGTTTTGGATTTGTAGAAATGAACAGTGAAGAAGAAGCTCAGGCTGCTATCGACATGTGGAACGAAAAAGAATTAGATGGTAGAACCGTTAAGGTTAACGAAGCCAGACCAATGGAAGATCGACCTCCACGAAGAGATAATTTCTCTCGAGGAAATGATCGAGGTGGATTTGGTGGCGGAATAGACAATAACAGATATTAAATCTTTTCTTTAAACAATAATAAACAGGGTGCTAAGGCACCCTGTTTTTAGTTTGACTTTCATATTACTAAAAATAGTATAAAGAATGAGTTAATTTGCATTATTTAATACATTTTATTAATAATATATATTACTTATAATATAAAAAGTAAAACAAAAAATAGTCTAGTATTTTAATTAAATAAGAATATAATCTATCTTATAGATTATATGGTGATGACATTAAAATATTAATGAAAGAAGGAAATTCTTTCAATAAAAATATTATAGAGTCTGTTGGTGGGACGGGCGGATTGATAACTGGTTCGTGTCATAAATTAGAAATAGGAAGAAACAAGCTTTTAATAGATGCTGGACTTTTTCAAGGGAAAAGAGAAGAAATTAAAGATGGGATTCCAAGAAACTGTGAATCACTAGAAAATATTGCTAGAGGCGTCACGGATATATTAATTACCCACACCCATATTGATCATATAGGACGGCTTCCTATAATTTTTAAAGAAGGTTTTTCTCCAAATATTTTAGCGACAAAAGAAACCGCTTTATTTATGGAAACGATGTTGCTTAATTCTGTAAAAATTCAAAAAAAGAATAATCCAAAAAAATGTTTATATGATCAATGGGATGTGGAAAAAACACTAAGACACATCAAAACAGTAAAAGCATTCAGGGGAGTTTCAATAGGTAATAAAAAAAGTAACATCACAGCCGAATTTTTACCAAATGGTCACGTAATTGGAAGTGCTTCGGTATTAATTAAAGACTTTGACAATAATAAAAATATTTTATTTACCGGAGATATTGGCAAGCCTAAACAATCCTTGTGTGGTGGTTATGAAGAGTATTGCGATAACTACCCCAAAGATCCGATAAATATATTAATGGTTGACTCGACAAGTATTAACAAAAAACCAATAAAATTTGAAGAAAAGAAAGATAAGCTAGTAAAAGCGATTTATAAAGTCTGGGAAGGTGGCGGCAATCCCCTTTTTCCAACACTATCTTTTCATCGAACCCAAGAAATAATGGAACTTTTTCACCACTTACAACAAAACGGAGAAATACCCAATGATTGTAAAATAATTATTGACGCACCTTTGGCAATGCAACTATTTAAAAGCTTTGAAATTCTAGGAGCAGAAAATTTATCAAAAATTTACGGAGAAGATCCTGATTATTACAAAACAGTGGAAGAAAGCAGTAAAAGATTTGACTTAAGAAATTTAACCATAATTGATTCTCACCAAGACTCGGTTTCTAATGATGGAAAAATGGCTAATCATAAAGGAAAATCAATCATTATCGCAAGCGGTGGAATGGGAGATTATGGTAGAAGTGTAAACTATTTACATGGTAGTTTTGGGAAAAACCCAAAAAATGCATTTATTTTTAATTGTTACCAGGTAGAGGGAACTGAAGGTTTTAACTTAATGAAAAGAGGTAGAAACCCGGGTGGAGCTAAAATTTTAAAATTAAATGGATTTAGTAGCCACGCAAGTGGTCCGGAAGAATCCTTAGGTTATTTGGAAAGATTTAACTTAAAAGAACTAGAAACAGTAATAATCAATCATGGGAAGAACGATACGAGAAGTTTAATGGCCAATGAAATTCGAAAAAAAGGGTTTAAGGGAAGAATTGTACTGCCAAATATTAACGAAGCTATTTATTGCTAAGAAAGTGATTTTTTATGTTAGCATTAAGTGCTTAGTTATTAGTTAAAACAATTTAATGTTTTTAAAGACAATTTATATCTTTTTAATTGGTATTTTTTTAACAGTGTTTG
>CAZEKY010000026.1:4567-7125 GCA_964512875.1 uncultured Gammaproteobacteria bacterium | reverse complement strand
TATACTTTTTACAGTCCAAAAGGGAATTTTGCTGTTCATGTTTCAGCTTCAGGTACTTGGTCTTGGATTAATCCTGATCGAAACTTTAGTGCGGTTCTATTAATTTCAGGAAAGAATACTTATCGTTATGATATTGCAACGCAAACGATTGTCGATCTTCAAGCGGCTACTAAAAATTACACCTTACAATGCGTTCATAATGGAAACAGTGAGCTTAAAACTGAATGTGAAAAATTTATTAGATCTTTTACCTTACTTTAGTATTTAATCTCTCGAGTCCTCTCATCGACATATTTAAACTGAATCGTCACCACTTCGTTTTCTTTTTTTAGTTTATTCAAGTTTTTTTCACCCATATTTTCTGGCCATTCAATACAAGAAATATTTTTTTTAAATAAATTGAAAAAATTAATTTCATCAAGTTCATAGCTATCACTTATTTTGTAAAGATCAAAATGTAAAAACTTCCCCTTTTTTATTTTGTATTCATTATAAATAACAAAAGTAGGGGAGGTGATCCTCTCTTTTACCCCCATTAGTTTTCCAATTTTTCTGCTAAAAACTGTTTTTCCACAACCCAAATCTCCACTTAAAGCAAAGATTACCGCTTTATTTTTATATTTTTGATAAATAAATTCTGCAATTTTTTCAGTTTCCTTTTCTGATTTAGATATAAAAGTTTTATTATTTTTTGTGACCAAATCACCACTTCTTAATATTTTTAAATCAGACGTGGTGATATCTATTACTGTTGATGGCTTATTTCTAGGTAATTTACCTCCATCTATAATTAAATCAACCATCTCTTTCTTTTTTTTCGACAATGGTCTTAAAAAACTTGCAACAGAGTAGCTAGGAGTTCTACCAGATAAATTAGCTGAAGTGGCAGTAATAGGGGCTCCAAAACTTTTTACTAAATCATGTATCCATTGACTGTCGGGAATTCTAATACCAAGGGTTCCATTTTCTGCTTCTATCCCCAGTGCCACCTTATGTTTTCCTCGACTAACAATAGTAAAAGGACCCGGTAATAAATTAGAGTAAATATTTAATGCATTTTTATCTAAAGAAACGTATTCATTGGCCATATCAATATCTAAAACTGCGACTGAAATTGCCTTTCCTGTCCATCTATTTTTAAAATCAAGTAGTTTTTTTACGGCCTTTTGATTACATGGATCGACTGCCAAAATATAGACCGTATCGCTTGGAAAAAGTAGTAATCCTCCGTTTTTTAAACAATCGCTACTTTCTTTAATTATTTTTTGGTAATTATTTCCCTTAATCTCCAAAATTTTCATTATATATTTTATCATCTTATCTAAATCTGCTTTAACATTTAATTAATTTTCGCTGGATGCTAAAATACATCCATGGATAAAGCTTATAATTCCAGTCAAGAAGGCAAAATTTATGAAAAGTGGCAAGAGTCTGGAGCTTTTACACCAGTAGTCACCAAAAAATCATTATCCCAAAAGGGTCAAAAAAAACCTTTCTCCGTCATTCTTCCTCCTCCAAATGCCAATAATCCGTTGCATGCTGGACACGCTCTTTATGCTGTTGAAGACATCATGGTTCGTTATCATCGAATGTTGGGGGATCCCACCTTGTGGCTTCCAGGAACTGATCATGCGGGGATAGAAACACAGTTTGTTTTTGAAAAATTTTTACAAAAAGAAGGAAAATCACGTTTTGACTATGACCGAGATACTCTTTTTAAAATGATTTCAGATTACGTCAATAAAAATCGTGATGTAGCTAAAAATCAAATGAAAAGACTTGGTTTTTCCCTAGATTGGACAAGAGAAAAATTCACCATGGATCAAGATCACATTTCCAGGGTTTATGCCGTTTTTAACAAGATGAGTAGCGAAGGCCTTGTCTACCGAGATGAAAAAATCGTTAATTATTGTACTTTTTGCGGAACGGCCTTTTCAAATCTTGAAGTCGAACATAAAAACGTTGATTCTCATCTTTGGTATCTTCGCTATCCTATCGTTGGATTAGAAGGTCGATTCATTACAGTTGCCACCAGTCGTCCAGAAACCATGTTGGGTGATACTGCTGTGGCTGTAAATCCAAAAGATAAACGATATTTAGATTTAAAGGACAAAAAGATCTTGCTACCTTTAGTCAACAAAGAAATTCCTCTTGTTTTTGATGACTCAGTTGATCAAAAATTTGGATCCGGTGCAGTTAAGGTTACCCCTTCACATTCACCAGAAGATTATGAAATGGGTAAAAAACTTGATCTTGAATTTGTTAGAATTTTTGATTACGATGGCAAGGCAAACAAAAATGTCCCTGAGAGATACCAAGGCTTATATCCAAATCAAGTTAGACAGTTAGTAATCGATGATTTAACTAAGATTAATTTAATTGAAAAAATAGAGAACTATTCTCATGAGGTTGGTCATTGTTATAAGTGTGGTCGACCGATTGAGCCAATAACTGCGCCACAATGGTTTGTTAAAATTCAGCCTTTGGCCGATAAGGCCCTAGATGTTGTTAAAAATGACCAGGTGAAATTTTTCCCAAAAAGATTTAAAAAATCATTT
>CAZEKY010000026.1:0-4467 GCA_964512875.1 uncultured Gammaproteobacteria bacterium | reverse complement strand
TGTTGTTAAAAATGACCAGGTGAAATTTTTCCCAAAAAGATTTAAAAAATCATTTTTAACATGGTTAAAAGACATAAAAGATTGGCCTATTTCTAGGCAAATTGTGTGGGGACATCGTATTCCTGTTTGGTATAACTTAAAAGAGAACGAGTTAACTAATATTACTTTTATTGACTCAAAAAAGAGAACGATCACGGGAACTTATAGTGATTTAATTAAAAACAATGATTTTAATGACATTAAGAAGGGTCTTCAATCCTTAATTGCTCCGGTTAATGCTAAATATTATCTAAGTGAGAATGAGGCCATCAAGAAAGGGCCTCATGTTTTACAGGAAACTGATACTTTTGACACTTGGTTTTCTTCAGGCCAATGGCCATATTCTGTTTTAGGCTGGGATCCAGAAGGGAATCATTCTGATGATTTTTCTTATTTTTATCCAACTTCTGTTCTTGATACCATGTGGGATATTTTATTTTTCTGGGTTGCCAGAATGATAATGCTTGGTATTTATGCCACGGGGCAAATACCTTTTAGCGTTGCTCACATGCATTCACGGGTGACTGACTCAAAAGGTCAAAAAATGTCAAAATCAAAAGGTAATGTTATTGATCCTTTAACTGTTTCCGACCAGTACGGCGCCGACGCCTTAAGAATGGCGTTGGTAATTGGAGTTGCTCCAGGATCAGATATTTCTTTGTCGGACGATAAAATTAGAGCTCAGAGAAATTTTGTTAATAAAATATGGAATGCTTCTCGCTTTGTTGAAATGATGGTAGACAGGTTAAAAGAAAAAAATCCAAAGATGATCGTATCTACTGATCTTTTAGGATTAAAATTAACAAAATCAGACAAAGATATTTTAATGAAACTAAACAAAATTGTTCTTTCAACCACAAAAAATATAGAAAATTATCATTTTGGACAAGCAAGTGAAAATCTTTATCATTTTTTCTGGCATGATTTTTGTGATCTCTATATTGAGCAAGCTAAATCTAGAGGGGAAGACGTTATTCCTGTTCTATTGATAGTTCTTCAGACTAGCTTAAAACTATTACACCCCTTTATTCCTTTTGTTACCGAAATTGTTTATCAAAATCTTCAAGATAAATTTAATTTTAAAAAGGAGTTTTTAATTACCTCATCTTGGCCAACTCATGAATTTGCTTTTGAAAAATAGAACTCTACTCATTAAGGTGTTTGTCGCTTCATTCTTATTGGTCGTTTTAATCTTTAATTTTTTTATTTCTTTAAAGAGTCCAGATCTCTTTACTCAACACAAAAAAGATTTATTTAGCTTAAATAGGGGAGAAAGTTATTCTGGTCGTTTAAATTTCTGGAGATTACTAGTCCAAAATAATGATTGGGTTAATGCTGCCAAGCTTGAATCTAGGTTGAGTTCTTCAGAAATTAGTGATTATAAGTTCAACTATCAACCTTTAGAGCTAGAAAAAAAAGAATCTGTTTTAAATTCTAAAGAAGACAAGTCCGTCGAAGATTTTATTGAGCTGGCTCGAATTCAGCTTCTTCTTAATCAAAAAAGTAATAGTCTAGATAATATCCAAAAAGCCCGCCAACTCGATCCTCTTCGGGATGATATTGACAGGCTTTATTATTCCTTGTCTAAATAATTTTTATTCTTCTTTTTCGTTTTCTTTTTCTTTTTTCTCGGCCTCATCAGCAGCTTTTTCTTCTTCAGATTTTTGTTCAGTTGCTGGTACGTCACCTGGAGCCACGACCTCTTCAGCTGGGGCTACTTCTTCAGCTCTTGGTTCTTCTATTTTTACTATTACCTGATCAAGCTGAGTGACCATTTCGATTTTGTCATCTAATTTTATATCTCCAACAGTAATCATATCCTCCAATGTTTTTAGTATTGAAATATCAACAGTGATACTTTGTGGCAAATCAGCAGGTAAAGCAGAAACTTCAACTTCATTGCTAACTTCGACCAAGACATTTCCGTCGATAACGGCTTGAGAATCTCCAATAAATTCAATAGGAACAGTAGCAGTAATTTTTTCTTTCAAATTAACCTTGTAGCAGTCGATGTGTATAAGATTTCCTTCAACCGGATGGTATTGTGGGTTTTTAAATAAAATTGGCAACTTCTCTTCATTTAATAATAATTCTACTAATCCCGACTCTCCAGCTTCTTCAAAAAGTCTTTCAACTTCAATTTTTTTAAATTGTACTGATTTTGATTCCAATCCTCGTCCATAAATTGTTGATGGAACAAAACCTTCCTTTCTTATTTTTTTAACTTTTTTCCCAGTTACACTTCTTTCTTGGGCTTTTATCTGATGTTTCTCTTTTGTCATTTTTGATTTTTTGCCTAGTGCCCCTTTGTTCCTGTTAGGTTCTACCTGGCTTCGGCTTTAATAAACTAGAGGTTATTATAGCAAAGACTTATCTTCTTTTTAAGTAAGATAGTAAACATTAGCAAAAGATCTATCTTAATTAATGATAAAATCTTTTATGTCTAATAAAGCAAGAATTCTTACTGGTGATCGTCCCACGGGACCTCTTCATATAGGTCATTATTTTGGCTCTCTCCAGTCTCGTGTTGAACTTCAAGATAAGTACGAGACTTTTATTATTATTGCCGATGTTCAGGCTTTGACTGATAATTTTTTAAACCCTTCAAAAGTTAGAGATAACGTAAAAGAAGTTGTTATGGATAACCTGGCGGCAGGAATTGACCCTGAAAAATCAACGATTTTTATTCAATCCATGATTCCTGAAATTTTTGAACTGGCAACTTATTATTCAAATTTAGTATCTGTCGCTCGCCTTGAAAGAAATCCAACTACCAAAGAAGAACTAAAACAAAAAGAAAAAATATTTAAAAATAAAATCACTTACGGTTTTTTAGGCTATCCAGTTAGTCAAGCTGCCGACATTACTGCTTTTCAAGCTAACCTTGTTCCAGTAGGGGAAGATCAACTTCCTCATATTGAGTTGGCTCAAGAAATAGTTAAAAAATTTAATGAAACTTATGGAAATGTTTTAGTTGAGCCTAAAGCCAAGATTGGGACCTTTTCTAGAGTTAAGGGTTTAGATGGTAATGCCAAAATGGGTAAAAGTCTTGGTAATGCTATTTATTTGAGTGATTCTCCTGAAGTAATTAGACAAAAGGTAAAAATGGCTTTTACTGATCCTAAAAAAATTAGGCTTACTGATCCAGGACACCCAGAACAGTGTATGGTTTATTATTACCACAATATTTTTACTAGCAGCTCTGATCTCAAAAAAATTAAATCTGAATGTGAGTCTGGTTCAAGAGGTTGTGTTCTTTGCAAAAACCAATTAGCTGATAACATTATCGACTTTTTGGCACCAATACAGAGTAGGCGTCATTATTATGAAAAACATCCTCAAATTGTTCAAAAAATAATTATGGATGGGACTAATCGAGCTAGAAAAGTTGCAGCAGAAACGCTAAGGCAAGTAAAAGAAAAAATGTATCTGGATTATAACTTTTAATGTGGGTAGGCATGGACTCGAACCATGGACCCCCGACTTATAAGATCGGTGCTCTAACCAACTGAGCTACATACCCTTTTTTTTACGATCTACGATTTATAATCGACGATCTTTTTTGTAGCAGGAGCGGGATTTGAACCCACAACCTATCGCTTATGAAACGATTGCTCTGCCGTTGAGCTATCCTGCCAGAATTTCTATATTTTATCATGTTTAATTGATCTCGCTAATCCTTCTATGTAACCCAATATCTCATAGTTTGTATTAGTTCCTTTCTTAACAGTTATTTGAAGTGATCCGTAATAATTTAAATTATTTTCATAAAATTTATTTGTTTTTACGTGTTTTATACTTGCTTTTCTAAACTGAGACAGCGGGATATTTGTCGTTACTGACCAATAATTGCTGATGTCATCTAATCTTTCATAGTGTTTTTCATTTATTTCGACTCGACATATTAGTCTCTCATTGTTAATTTTTAGACAATTATTAACCCACATTATCCACAATAAAATCATTTTTGGGTCAGAATTAATAAAAACTACTCGTCTTTGTTTCTTGTCACCCTCTGCCCAGTAAAGTGCTATTCCTACCAAAAACAGGTCTCTTTTTGATAAGTAACCCACCTTATTAATTCCCATTATTTTATAAAAATTTAATCTACAAATTCGTTCCTTTTTTCTATTTTCATTAGCGATCAAACTTCCTTTTCTAGCTTTAATTAAACTGGTATTTTTTAGATTTATTTTTTGTAGGCTCGAAAGAAAAATATCGTTACACCATTGACTTGCTGTGCTTTTAGATACTCCGATCATTTTCGATATGTCGTTAATGCTTTTTCCTTCTTTTCTCAATTTTCTCGCCACAATTTTTTTTTCAAACTTGGCCATATACTATTTACCCAAATAAAACCCGAAAAGTCAATCAACAAAAAAGCCGTCAAATTAATGACGACCCCTTTGTTTGTTGCGGGGCTAGGAG
>CAZEKY010000025.1:2875-7176 GCA_964512875.1 uncultured Gammaproteobacteria bacterium | reverse complement strand
ACTATAATGGGTAATTATGAAGAGCAACACATATAACAGCCAGAGAGGTTCTATAGGAAGTTTTGTCTTAGATTTTATTCAATCAATTGTCTTGGCTTTGGCAGTTTTTGTTTTAGTTTATTTGTTTGTGGCCCAACCAAACGAGGTAACCGGCAGCTCGATGTATCCGAACTTTGTTGATGGAGAAATGCTTTTAACCGAAAAGATTACCTATTATTTTAGAGAACCTCAACGAGGAGACGTGGTGATATTTAAAGCACCTAAATCAGAACCTTGTTCGGCTAATAGCTGTGAATTTATTAAAAGAATAATTGCCATTCCGGGTGATAGGGTTATGGTAAAAGATGGCCAAGTTTATCTGAATGGAAGTTTACTTGATCAGTTCTTTTTGCCTGAAGGAGTAGTTTCAGCGGAGGGAAATTATGCGAAAGAAGGAGTGGAAAATATTGTCCCTGAGGGTCAATATTTGTGTTTCGGAGACAATAGAGAACACTCACGAGATGGGCGAGAATTTGGAGTAATAGATAAAAGCTTGATTGTCGGGAAAGCCTTTTTCAAGTATTGGCCAATAAACTCTATTGGAGTAATCCCCGCGGTTACTTTTTAATTTTGTAATTCCTTTTTACAGATGTGAGTGTAGAGGTGGCTTAATTCTTCAAATCTTTGATCAACTGGTCCTTTAAATTGAAAAGTTACTTTAGTTAAAATATTTGTTTGGACGATTTTGACAGAAGTAGTTTTTTTATTAAAAACAGATTCAAGATCCTGACTAATATTGTCAATTTTAGATTTTAGAAATTGTGGTAAGTTTTCTTTAGTAATAGGAACATCTCCCTCTTCAATTTTCTTTCTCATTCTTCTGGCAATATCTTCAGCGCGACGAACAGAAGCTTTTTCTTTGAGAATAATCTTGAAAGCCTCAATCATTAAGCGAGTATCTCCTATTCCTGATATGGCACGAGCATGACCCTCACTAATTAAGCCTGAAATTAAGCCATCCTTAATAGCATCTGGAAGGGTTAAGAGTTTTAAACAATTTATGACATAAGGAACACTTTTACTTACTCTTTTGGCAATTTGATTATTATCAAAACCAAACTCATCTTTTAATCTTAAAAAAGCCTTGGCTCTTTCCATTGGATTTAAATCTTTTCTTTGAACATTTTCAACAATAGCCATTTCAAGCATTTGTTGAGGAGTGGTTTCTTTAACAATAGCTGGGACATATTCTAGCTTTAAAACACGGGCTGAACGCCATCTTCTTTCTCCAGCGATGATTTGATAACCAGCGGGTGTTTTGGCAACAATAAGAGGCTCAAGAATGCCGTGTTCTCTAATAGACTCGACTAATTCGGAAATTGATTCTTGACTAATAATACCTCGAGGTTGTAATGGGTTTGGTTCAAGCTGATTGGTAGGAATTTGTGTGACCTGTTTCATCATAGTAAAAGCTTACTATGAAAAGACTTGTGAAAAAAGTATCCAAAAATAGTTCAAACTAAGTCAGTATTACTTTTTGATGACAGAAACGATGTTTTTACCAAATTTTTTTAGAAATTTGACAATACCTGGCCTAATAGCATAAAGAGTGAAGTCTTTACCGGTTTTAACACCTTTACCAGCATGAAAACTAGAACCGACCTGCCTAACAATGATTTCGCCGACATTGATTTTTTGACCACCAAAGGCTTTTACGCCTCTTCTTTGTCCTGGACGATTAGATTTTTGATTTGTTTTACCCTGTGATTTTGTATGTGCCATATTTTAGAAATTAATTTTTGTAATTTCGATTTCAGTTAATTGAGCTCTGAAACCAGTAGTTTTACGATATCTAGATTTTGATTTGTATTTAAAAACTTTAAGTTTCTCACCTTGAAAGTTTTTTAAGACTTTAAACTCAACAGAGGCACCTTTAACGGTTGGAGTCCCAACTGTAACTTTATCTTCATTGACTGTTAATAAAACTTGATCAGTTGAGGATTTTTCTTCCTCCTTAAGATTTAAATTATCGACAACAATTTTTTGTTTTTCTTCAACTTGATGTTGGGTGCCAGAAATGGCAATAACTGCGTATTTCATACTTTTGAATTATAACATAGGAAATGAACTTAACAAGGTAAGGATTTTTAGGAAGAATAGACTATTCCCATCGAAAAAAGAAGAGCCATTAAAGACGATCCTCCAACGGAAATAAAGGGAAGAGGAATACCGGTAACCGGCAGAATTCCAATATTCATACCGATATTAACAAAAGTCTGCATCCAAATTTGAATGGCGATACCAAGAGTAAAAAGGAAAAGGGCTCTGTTTTTAGTTGAAAAAGCTTTGTCAAAAAGAGAACTGATTAGAAAAAAATAAGAAGTCAGAATAATGGTCACTCCGATAATTCCTAATTCTTCAGCAGTTGTAGCAAACATAAAATCAGTGTGTTTTTCTGGTAAAAATAAAAGTTGACCCTGCGTCCCTTTTTTGTATCCTTTTCCAAAAAGTCCACCAGAACCGATGGCAATTTGCGATTGAATTACGTTGTAGCCCTCACCCAAAGGATTGGTACTTGGATTTAAAAATGTAATAATTCGTTTTTGCTGATAGTCATGAAGAACATATTTATAAATTAAAGGAGAGGTTAAAAGCAGAACAATTGCACAAATAATGGAAAACTTTAACAGTTTTTTACTATAAAGAATTAACGGGATAATTAAAAAAAAGACTGAAATTGCACTACCAAGATCTGGCTGAAGCATAATAATTCCAACTGGTATTACGTGAAGTAAGGGAAGACTAGTATTTGCCAAAAAAGACATTAGCCATGGTTTTACGAACTCTGAAGGCTGGATGGTTTGACCAGCGATATAAATCCAGCGACGTGATCCTCGAGTAATACTGTTAAAAAAAATTGGAACAAAAAGAAAAAAACAACATATTATAAAAATAGGCCACTTATAAGTGTTTAATTGTTTTAAGTTAATTTGTTTGCCAATATAAAAAAGAATAAAACCCAAAAACCAAGAAAGAATCTGTTTCCCAACTAAACTTGGAGCAACAGAGCTAACCATCAAAATATTGATAGAAAAAAGCACCAAAATACTAATTAATGGTGTTAGCCATAATGATTTTGACATTGACTTAGTTTAACTTATTTTTTCGATTCGAAGAACGTCAGATTTTTCGATTTTTTGACCTAGAGTTTTGCTTAAAATTTCTGTTTCAAAATTTTGAGGCCATTGAGGTGCAAAAATATTTATTTTGTCTTTTAAATCTAGCTGATTCTCTTTTCTTAAACTTTGGATTTGTCGAATTAAGTCTCGAGCATCACCCTCAGCTTTTAGCTGTGGTGTGATATTAGTATCTAAAGTTATTAATAAGTTTTCTTTCCCTAAGACTATTTCAGCATCCTTTACATTCAGTTCATTTTTGATGATCGATAAAAAATTTTCATCTAATTCTATTTTTTGAGAACTGGCAATAATTATTTTTGCAAGAGGCTGTCTGGTGCTAATATTTTGAGTTTTTCTAATCATATTCCCCTGTTCGCAAATTTGACGCACAATATCCATTTTTTCAAATATTGATTGATCTATCTTTCCTGCTTGAGGATATTTTTCTAAATGAATCGATTCAGAAGCATTTTTGTCAAAAGGTAATAACAGATTTTGATAAAAATATTCAGTAATAAAAGGAATTAAGGGGGCAACAGTTTTTATAAATTGAAGCATGGTTTGCCAAAGAGTTTGCAATGCCTCTTTGTCTCCATCAACAAATCTATCTCTTGATTGACGAATATACCAGCGAGACATGTCTTCAATAAAAGGAGTGACTAATCTAACGGAACTAGGAATGTTGTAATTTTCAAGACCATCAGCAAAATCTTTGGTTAGTTGATTTACTTTTCCAAGCATCCATTGGTCAAGAATATTTTGAGGTTCTGTTTGAGAATTTAAATCCGGAGACCAATCATGCATGTTGGCATAAGTTGTTAAATATTTTAAAGAATTCCAGAGTGGCAATAGTGTTCCTTTTACTCTTTCTTCAAATTCTTTTTCGTCAATATTAACGTTTTCTCCCAACATGACAACACTACTCATTAAATAAAGACGATAAGCATCTCCACCATATTTTTGAATAATAATTTTGGGATCTGGATAATTTTTTAAGAGTTTGCTCATTTTTCGACCATCAGTTCCCATGATGACTCCAGTAACGACACAATTTTTGAAAGCTTGTGATTTGAAAAGAGAGTTAGATAGAACATGGAGAGTATAAAACCAGCCTCTGGTTTGACCGATATATTCAACGATGTA
>CAZEKY010000025.1:0-2775 GCA_964512875.1 uncultured Gammaproteobacteria bacterium | reverse complement strand
GGGATCCAATTAATTTGCTGATTTGTCTCTTTCATGCTTGGTTTTACAGACTGGACATCAAGATACCAAGCTGTTTGAGACTTATAAATTAAAGGAGTATTGCAACGATAACAAAAAGGATAGCTGTGGCTAATTTTTTCTTCTTTAAAAAGTAAATTTCGATTTTTTAAATCCTCGATAATAGAAAGGTCAGCTTTTTTAACAAAAAGACCAGCAAAAGGTGTGACCTTGTCAATTATTTTTCCCTCATCATTAACATGATCAATAATTGAAAGTTTCTTGTCTTTTCCCAAAACGGAATCATCTTCACCAAAACCAGGAGCGATATGGACAATACCTGATCCGTCAGTCATGGAAACAAAATCAGCATGATAAATTTGATAATCGTTAGTGCCGGTTTCAAAATAATTATATAAAGGTTCGTAATTTAGTCCGATAAGATCAGCCCCTTTATACTCTTTAACAAGTTGATATTCTTGTTTCCCCAAAACACCCTCAAGTCTATTTTTGGCAAAAATTAAATTTTCGTTTTCTACTTTTACTTCAACATAATCTTGGTCTTTGTTGACAGCTAAAGCTAAATTACCCGGAAGAGTCCAAGGGGTGGTGGTCCAAGCAATAATGTAGGAATTTTGATCTTTTAATTTAAATTTTATAAAAATAGCAGGATCTTCAACCTCTTTGTAGGAATTATCCATGGCAATTTCAAAATTTGAAAGTGGGGTTGAACAACGAGGACAGAACAAAGAAGTACGACGACCTTTGTAGATTAAACCTTTTTTATACAATTGAGAAAAAACCCAGATAACACTTTCCATGTAATTAAGATCCATGGTTTTGTAAGCATTTTCAAAATCCACCCAGCGACCAATATGATCAATATACCAAGGCCATTCTTGAGACACGTTTTGAACGTATGAATAACATTCTTCAATATATTTTTTAATACCAATAGTTTCAATATCTTTTTTAGATTTTAGTCCAAGTCTTTCTTCAACCTTATTTTCTGCTGGTAAACCATGACAATCCCAACCCCAAACTCTTTTAACTTTTTTGCCTTTCATAGTCCAATAACGAGGGATTACGTCTTTCGCAATACTTGGTAGCAAGCTTCCATGATGAGGAGTTCCAGTGATAAAAGGAGGTCCGTCGTAAAAAGTATAAGCATTATCGGCAGGTCTTTGGTCGACTGATTTCTCAAATATTTTTTCTTTTTTCCAAAAAGAAGTTATCTCCTCTTCCATTAATGGAAAGTTGATATTTGGCGCAATATTGTTAAATTTAGACATAGTTGTATTTTACACTATGTTTAAAGAGTGAAGATATTGACTTTATTAATATCTAATGATATTATAGGCCAGTATAACAATCTAAATTGTTAATACAAATAGTTCTTAAGGGTTAGTGTTAATCAGAAAATGCTTTTGATTAACTGGTACATTAAAAGAAAGGGTGGGTAAAAATGTCAAAGAGCACCAAGAAGTTTTATAGGTTTATGGTAATTTTATTATTTATTGCGACCGTAGTTTGCGGTGTAACATTTTTGAAAGCCAAAACTGAAGGTGTAGTTCCCATTGGCAGTATAATTTACAGTTATCGACATGGGATGATTATCACAAAAAATCCTCTGGTGGTAGATAGCGGTGCTCGTGTCGTGGGGAAATATTCTGGATGTGAATATTCAGAATATGGTGGAAAGCCAACAGTGCTGACAGACGGGTCTTTGAGATCTCCGACAATAGTTCGACCGAAAGAAATTATTGTCATCTATTGGCTTCCTTCTCAAAAGGAAGAGGCTAATAGAATTTATGCAATGAGTAAACCCAATTAAACCCAACCCTGTTGCTCAACGGCTAAAGTTAATGACACTTTTGTGTTGTTTCTTTGGCCGTTTTTTTTATTTATTTTTTCTTAAAAAAGCAGGAATGTCGTATTCGTCAATAATATCAATTCCTTTTGGAACTTCTTTAGTGTCCAAAAATTCTTTTATCTCAGTCTCACTTAATTTATTTGGTTCATCCGTGTTTTGATTTTCTATAATTTCTTTTTTCGTCTGATCTGGCATTTTAATTAAAGATGGTTGGGTTTTTTTAACATGTTGATAAAGATTGTTTCTTCGAGAATCAAAACCGGTGGCAATTACTGAAATTTTTACCTTACCCTTTAATTCTTTATCAATAGTGGCTCCAAAAATAATATTGGAGTCTGGAGCGGTTCTTTCAGTGATGGCTCGAGCAGCTTCTTCAATTTCAGACATGGTAATATCTGGCCCTCCGGTAACGTTGATTAAGACTCCTCTAGCTCCCTCTATGTTTACTTCAACAAGTGGAGAATCAATAGCGTCTTCAACCGCTTTTTGAATTTTACCCTCCCCTTCAGCTTCTCCAACTCCCATTAGGGCAGAACCGGCATTGCTCATTACGGTTTTGATATCAGCAAAATCAAGATTTATTAATCCAGGAATGGTAATTAAATCAGCAATTGCTTTGGTTCCCTTACTTAAAACAGAGTCAGCAATTTTGAAGGCTTCAAGCAAGGTGGCTTTGTTGTTAACCACCTCCATTACCTTTTGATTAGGAATAACGATTAGGGTGTCAACATATTCTCTTAATTGAGCAATACCATCTTCGGCATTAGTCATTCTTCTGGTACCTTCAAAGAGAAAAGGCTTAGTAACAACTCCAATAGTTAAAATCCCTAATTCTTTTTTAGCAATTTGTGCAATTACAGGAGCTGCACCAGTACAAGTTCCCCCTCCCATGCCACCGGTAATAA
>CAZEKY010000024.1:0-7329 GCA_964512875.1 uncultured Gammaproteobacteria bacterium | reverse complement strand
CCAGAAGAACTCTAATTGACCTTACCGCTGACTACAATACTACTATTTCCACTATTCCAGGACTTTGGATTGCTCCACTTTTAGGTTTTAAAGAAGAAAAGGGTCTTACGGTGTCTACTGATAGCTCTGATCATCTTCAGGTTTCTTCAGAGGAACTAAAGACCCCTGAAGTTAAACTTTAATCATGCTTAATGTTTACGAGCAAGTAGCTCAAAATAAAGTTAGGTCATTTTTAATAATCAGCCTTTTTGTGCTCTTTATTTCGGCCTCTTTTTATTTAATTTCTCAAGCCTTTGGTGTTGGTAATGATTATCTTTTTCCAGCCATAATTTTTTCATCTGCTACCGCTTTTGTTAGTTATTATTGGGGTGACAAAATAGTTGTTGCTATTAATGGCGCAAAAATTGCTACCAGAAAAGAATATTTCAACTTCTATACCACTGTTGAGAATTTAAGTCTGGGTAACTCGATGCCTGTTCCAAAAATTTACGTCATTGAAAGTGCCGCCATGAATGCTTTTGCCACCGGAAGAGACCCTAAACACGCCCTGGTCTGTGCCACTACTGGTCTTTTGAAAAAACTAAATCGCAGCGAACTTGAAGCTGTTATTGCTCACGAGCTTTCTCATATTAAAAACTACGATATTAGATTAATGATGATTGTTAGTATTCTCATCGGATCTCTTTTTTCTTTTATCAGAATAATTTCAAGAGTATCTATGTTCAGAGACCGGGATGATGGTGATCGTAATAGTAATCCACTTTTTGCCATATTAGGAATAATTACTCTTATTTTTGCCCCATTTATTGCCCAATTAATTCAATTAGCCATCTCTCGAAGAAGAGAATATTTAGCTGATGCATCGGCGGTAAAGTTAACCAGACAGCCTCAAGGATTAATCGATGCTCTTAAAAAAATATCCAAAGACCCAAACATATTAAAAACAGCTTCTACTGCCACTTCTTCTCTTTATATTAATAACCCATTTAAGGGCAATAAAGTGGCTAATCTTTTTTCAACTCACCCACCAATCAAAGATAGAGTCGCCGCTTTGGAAAAAATGCTTTAAAATAAAACATGGCCAAATTTGTTCACCTACATGTTCACACAGAATACTCCCTCCTTGATGGCCTCAGTAAAATAAAAAAACTTATTCCCTTTGTTAAAGAAATGGGTATGGAAGCCCTGGCAATTACCGATCACGGTAGTATGTATGGCGCGATTGAGTTTTATAAAGCTTGTCAAAAAAACGAAATTAAACCAATTATTGGTTGCGAAGTTTATATCTCTGCCGGTAGTCATCTTGAAAAAACAGCCGCCAATCGTCGAGCCCATCACTTAGTTTTGTTGGCCAAAAATCTTCAAGGTTATAAAAACTTGATGAAACTAGTCAGCATCGCTCAAATTGAAGGTTATTACTACAAGCCAAAGATCGATTGGGAATTATTACAAAAATATCATGAAGGATTAATTTGTACTAGCGCTTGTATCGAAGGGGAGATCGGACAATTAATTCTTGAAGATAACTATGAAAAAGCTAAAAAAAGAGCCAAAGAATTTCAAAAATTATTTGGAGAAGATTATTATCTTGAAATTCAACGCCATCCTGAATTAAAAGAACAAGATGAAGCCAACGAGGGGATTATAAAAATCAGTCGAGAACTCGGTATCCCTTTAGTTGCTACTAATGATGCCCATTATCTTAAAAAAGAAGACGCCTTTGCTCAAGACGTATTGGTTATGATTAACACTCAAACCACCATTAACGACACCAAGCGAATGAGCATGATGGACGTTCCTGACTTCTATATCAAATCACCAGAAGAAATGGCTCAACAGTTTGCCGATCTGCCAGATGCCTTAGAAAATACTGTTAAAATTGCTGAAAAATGTAACCTGGAAATCGAGTTGGGTAATTGGTATTTTCCAAAATTTCAACTCCCAGAAGGTAAAAGCGCCGAGGAAGCTTTAAGAGAAATGGTCTACAAATTTGCTCGTGATCATTACGGTAAAAAGCTTAGTGAAGAAATAACCCAACGATTAGAATATGAACTAGAAATTATATGCAGTAAAGGTTATGCTGCTTACTTTTTAATTGAAAGAGATTTTATTCAGTGGGCCAACAAAAACGATACTGCCACCAACACTAGAGGTTCAGCCGGAGGCTGTCTTGTTTCTTTCGTCTTGGGAATTACCTCAGTTGATCCTTTAACTTATCAATTACCCTTTGAAAGGTTTTTAAATAAAGACCGACCTTCTCCTCCAGATATCGACCTAGATGTAGCCGACGACAAAAGACAAGGATTACTAGATCATATTGTTGAACAATACGGACAAGAAGCTGTTGCTCAAATTTGTACTTTTGGTAGAATGATGGCCAAAAATGCTGTCAGAGATACCGCTCGTGTTTTGGGTTATGAATATGCTTTTGCTGACAAAATAAGTAAATTAATACCTCTTGGTGCCCAAGGTTTCCCCATGTCACTGGAAAAAGCCATTGATATTACTCCTGAATTAAAAAATCTTTACGACACCGATCCAGACACCAGGAAAGTCATTGAAGCTGCTAAACAGATAGAAGGTTGTGCCAGGCAAATCGGAGTTCATGCTTGTGCTGTTGTTATTTCTCCTTCCTCTATCAATGAATTTTCTCCAACCCAAACAGAAACGGGCGGAGATAAGATTATCACTCAATATGAAATGCATGCCGCTGAAGATGTTGGCTTAATCAAATTCGATATTCTCGGTATAAGAAATTTATCTTTTTTGGGTCAATCTGTGGTTAATGTTAGAAAAACTCAAAATATCGAGATTAATCTTAGAAAAATTCCTTTAGATGATAAAAAAACATTTGAAATGCTTTCTAGTGGTGGAACCATGGGTGTTTTTCAGTTAGCAGGGGATGGCATGACCAAGTGGATTAAGGAGCTTAAACCAAACAGAGTTGAAGATTTAATGGCCATGGTAGCACTTTACCGTCCTGGACCAATGGCTATTATTCCAGAATATATTGCTCGGAAAAACGGTACTTCTCCCATCACTTATTTTGATCCCAAAATGGAAACTTTTTTAAAAAACTCTTATGGTCTTCTTGTTTACCAAGACGACTGTTTATATACCGCCATTGAACTTGCCGGCTACAGTTGGACCGAAGTAGATAAATTTAGAAAGGCTATTGGTAAAAAAATCCCAGAAGAAATGGCCATTCAGAAAGAAAAATTTATTAATGGTTGTATTGAAAATGGCTACAGCAAAGAAAAAGCAGAAGAGATTTTTAGCTATATTCAACCTTTTACTTCTTATGGTTTTAACAAGGCCCATGCTGCTTCTTATGGAATGCTTTCATATCGAACGGCGTACATGAAAGCCAATTATCCTGTGGAGTATATGTGTGCCCTTCTAACTGCAGAAGCTGACGACATGGACAAGGTAACCAATGGTGTGACCGAGTGCCGCCGAATGGGAATTATTATTAGTCCTCCTGATATCAATAATTCCAGTAGTGGTTTTGAAATGGAAAGCTGCCAAGATTCTTTAGAAAAACTTTCTATTCGTTTTGGTCTTAGCGGAATCAAAAATGTCGGACATGCTGCTATTGAAAATATTATTAACGAAAGAAATTCTAATGGTCCTTTTCAAAGTGTTAGCGATTTTTGTCTAAGGGTTGATTCTCAAAAAATTAATAAAAGAGTTTTTGAAAGTTTAATTAAAGTTGGAGCCTTGGATCAGTTTGGAGAAAGAAGCGCCATTTTGGCATCTATTGAAAAAATCAGGATGGAATGTGACAAATTAAATTCCAAAAAAAGTAACGGACAGTTTAGTCTTTTTGAGGCACCCACTAGCGATAATAAAAAAATAACAGCACCTCCAGATAATTTTGTTCAGGTCCCTCCAATGACTGAAAATGAGAAACTTGCCATGGAAAAAGAATTACTGGGAGTTTTTATTACCGAAAACCCGATCAGTAAAATTCTGGCCCCTTTTCAAGCATTAGGGCTTCCAAAAATTTCAGAATTAAATCAAAATGAAGCTGATCTTCAGGTAAAAATGGCTCTTTCTTTAACCAGAATAAAAATGATTCGAACCAAGAAAAATAATGCCAAAATGGCTTTTTTAACTTTTGAAGATGAAACTGGCAAAATTGAGGCAGTTATTTTTCCAAAAACTTATGAAGCTGTAGAAAATATTTTGTCAGAAAATAAGGCTTACTATATCGAAGGCAAAACCAATCTAAGAGAAGGATCTTTTTCTATTTTAATTGACAACATTAGTCTTGAAGCTCCAAAAAATTCTTCAAAATATGATTTTACCGTTATCGTTCCCAAATCAGCTAGCCAAGGGCAATTAATGGCTCTCAACACACTTTTAAAACAAAATCCAAATGGACATAGAGGTCTGATTATTCTTCCAAACGGGAAAAACATTCCTCTCAATTATGGCGTAAATTATAACGAAAAATTACAAGAGCAAATCGACAATATCTTCTTGTCAAAATAAAATTAGCTTGCTAGACTACCAAAGTTTCCTTTGATATAATTCAAAGCATCAATTTAATATAAATATGTCCTTAAAAATCACTTACAAAGAAGAAGAATTTTACGTTGGTGACTCAATCAGAGTCAACTATAAAATTAAAGAAAAAGATAAAGAAAGATTACAAGCTTTTGATGGTGTTCTTTTGGCCGTTAAGGGAACTGGTGAAAACAAAAATTTTATTGTTCAAAAAAGCGCCTCAGATGCGGTAAAAGTTGAAAGAACTTTCCCATTAAACTCTCCATGGATCGATAGTATTAAAAAACTTAGATCACCTAAATCAAAAATTCGACGAGCTAAGCTATACTACCTTCGTAAGGATAGAGTTCGCAAAACCGCTTAACAATTTGGGTCTTTAGCTCAGTCGGTAGAGCAGTTGCCTTTTAAGCAATTGGTCGCGGGTTCGAGTCCCGCAGGACCCACCAATGCATCTTTACGGACTAATACTTGGAATCTCTTTTGTTATCGCCATCACTTATTTTCAAAGACATAATAATTTTATTTCTAAAAATAAAGAAAGCTATTTAATTTTTGGTACCCTAATTTCAGGGATTATTGGTGCTCGACTTTACTCTGTAATTAATAATTGGAACTATTTTTCAAATAATTTAGATCAAATTATTAATATTAGAGGAGGAGGTTTGGGGATTTACGGAGCCTTAATTTTTTCTCTCTTATTTGTTTTTATTTTTTCCAGGCTAAACAAAATTTCTTTTTTAAAGATAAGCAACACAGTTGCTCCAATTCTTCCTTTTTGTCAAAGTCTTGGACGTTGGGGAAATTATTTTAATCAAGAAATTTATGGAAAAAACAATCAGCCTGTTTGGCTTTATGAATCTGTTCTCCTTTTCCTTCTTTTTATATTTTTAAATAAAATAAAGTCTCATCAAAGTGCTATTTATCTAATTTCTTATGCTATTATCAGATTTTTCTTAGAATACATTCGCACTGATACCACTCCTTTATTCTTTTTAACTCTAGCTCAATTTTTAAGCCTTTCTTTTATTTTAATTGGCTTTATAATGATTAGGTATGAAAATTCTAGTAATAAACCCAGGATCAACTAGCACTAAAATTGCTATTTACGAAAACACCGAAACTATTTTCGAATCAAAGATTGATCATGCTAAAGATCAATCTTTTCAAGAAAAATTCAAAAAATCTAACAACGTTTTTGATCAGTTTGAATACCGCTTTGAATGTATC
Organism: uncultured Gammaproteobacteria bacterium; assembly: GCA_964512875.1. Taxonomy (GTDB): domain Bacteria; phylum Patescibacteriota; class Microgenomatia; order UBA12405; family UBA12405; genus WARW01. Next base: position 1,590 of record CAZEKY010000024.1, on the reverse strand, counting down.
TCTCGTGCTTTAAGCGAAAATGGAATTACCCAACTTGACGCCATTGTTGGTAGAGGGGGGATGTTGCCACCAATAACTTCTGGTACTTATCTTATTAATCAAAGAATGGTTGATGATTTAAAAGATCGACCAGCTGCAAATCACGCTTCAAATTTAGGAGCTCCAATCGCTTTAAAATTGGCCCAAAAATATAAAATAGAAAACAGTGTTTACATTGTCGATCCAGTCACTACAGATGAAATTGAGTTGAAACATAAAATAACAGGACTTCCAGGTATTAAAAGATACGCCGCTTGGCACGCCTTAAATCAAAAAGCAGTTTCTAGAGAATATGCCAAATCAGTTGGTAAAAAATATGAAGAATTAAATCTTATTGTGGCTCATCTTGGTGGCGGTTTTTCCTTTGGTGCTCACAAAAAAGGAAAAACTATTAACGTCATCAACGCTATTGCTGGAGAAGGGCCAATGAGTCCTGAAAGGTCAGGTCAGGTACCAGCTCTCGGCTTAATTGATTTGTGTTTTTCAGGTAAATTTTCAAAACAAGAAATTATGAATCAAGTTTTAGGATCTGGCGGTCTTTTTGCCCATCTTGGTACAAAAGATGTCAGAGAACTAGAGGAAAAATATCCCACCTTAAGTGAACAAGACAAAGATGTGGTTGATGAAATGATTGCCAGTATTTCAAGAGCAATTTGCTCACTCATTCCTGATTTTGAAGGAGAAGAAATAGATCAAATACTTATTACCGGTGGAGTTTCTTACTGGAAATTGTTAACCGACAAGATTAAACAAGATGTTTTTGCTACCAAAATTGGTGTTTCTATTTATCCGGGTGAAAAAGAACTAGAAGCTCTTCGAGATGCTGCTTTAAGAATCTTTAACAGAGAAGAAAGCGCCAAAGAATACTAGTCTTTTACCAGTCAATTGCCTTTTGATTGTTCTCGATCAAATATTTATTTGTTTGCGAAAAGGGTTTTGATCCAAAGAAACCATTGTAGGCAGAAAGAGGTGAGGGGTGGACTGATTTAATCACTAAGTGTTTTGAACTATCAATAATCAAACCTTTTTTTTGAGCATAAGCTCCCCATAAAATAAAAACCAACTTTTCCTTTTTCTCAGATAATTTTTTAATCACCGTATCTGTAAATTTTTCCCACCCCTTGTTTTGATGTGAAGCAGCCACGTGTTCTTTCACTGTTAGCGTGGCATTTAGTAAAAGCACTCCTTGTTTTGCCCAATTATCCAAATTACCATTTCTTTTATTAGTTTCAATACCAATATCGCTTTTTATTTCTTTATAAATATTTACTAAAGAAGGAGGATTGGGGATTTTATCGTTGACTGAAAAAGCCAACCCATTAGCTTGATTTTCACCATGATAAGGATCTTGTCCAAGAATTACCACTTTTACCTTATCAAACGGTGTTAAATTAAAAGCATTAAAAATAAACTTAGCAGGAGGGTAAATCGTTGTTTTCTGATATTCTCCTTTTACAAAAGAGACCAATTCTTCAAAGTATGTTTTATCAAATTCTTCTTTTAAAACTTTTTTCCAACTTTCTTCAATTTTTACTTCCATGAATTATTTTA
>CAZEKY010000023.1:4655-7512 GCA_964512875.1 uncultured Gammaproteobacteria bacterium | reverse complement strand
CCAGACACCCCGGAAGCCACTCTTCCCATTTCAGAATTGTCATTATTGCCAACCCAAACTGCAGTCAGTAAATTAGGCGTCCATCCAATTGTCCAATTATCTCTCATATCATTAGTTGTACCCGTTTTCACCGCTACCTGGTAACCAGAAATATTTAAACTATTTACCGCTCCAAAAGTCATGGCCCTAGCTGAGTTATCAGAAAGAATATTTGAAATAATAAAAGCTTCTTGTTCACTCATTACCTTTTTACCTTCTGGAGCTTTATATTCTTCCAAAACACGACCATTACCATCTTCAACTTTTAAGATTCCAATTGCCTTCATGCTACTTCCACCATTAGCAAAGGCAGTATAAGCAGAAGCCAAATCAATCATCTTAACCTCGGCTCCACCCAAGGTTACTGCTAAACCAAATCTAGAAAGATTTTCTTCACTAGGTTTTAGATCTTCAATTCCCATATCATAAGCTAAAGACAACATGTTTTTAACACCAACTTTAGCCAATATTTTTACAGCCGTGGTGTTAATTGAATTACCCAACGCATCTCTAAATGAAATTGGACCAACAAACTTGCCAGTATAATTTTTAGGACTATAATCCGGAAGTCCAGGGCTACCAGGGAAGGTAACAGGGGTATCCATTATCATAGTCGCTGCCGTCATTCCATTTTTTAAACCAGCCAAATAAGTTATTGGTTTAATTGATGATCCGGGCTGCCTTAAAGCTTGCGTTACCATATTAAAATTACCATCAGTTTTTGTTGAAAAATAATCTCTTGACCCCACCATGGCAAGTACTTGACCATTTGTCGGATCTAAAACAATCGCTGCACCATTACTAATTTTTAAGTTTTCAGAAGCATCAATTTGATCACTAACTATTTTTTCCGCTTCTTGTTGTAATTCTAAATCTAGCGTGGTGGTTATCTTCAAACCACCATTTTCAACCACATCCGCCCCATATTTCTCCGTTAACAAATCTTTTATCCAAAAAACAAAATGAGCTGCTTTAATTGTCGAGTTTTCATTAGCAAACTGATAGCCCTTAATTTTTTCCATTGCTTCATCTGCCATTGACTGTTCTATATAGCCATCTTCAACCATTCTGGTTAGAACATGATTGCTTCTGTTTATATAAGCTGTTGGTGTTTTGGAATAAGGAGAATAAACACTTGGTAGTTGTGGCAAACCAGCCAAAATAGCGCACTCAGCCAAATCTAAATCTTTAACTTCTTTATTAAAATATTGCTTAGCCGCCGGTACCACTCCCCAAGAATTGCCACCATAAGGAGCCTCATTTAAATACATTAACAAAATCTCATCTTTATCATATTTAGCATCAATTTGAATAGATAGAATAACTTCTTTAATCTTTCTGGTGATAGATCTCTCCGTCGTCAGTAAAACGTTTCTGGTTAACTGTTGAGTTAAGGTTGAACCTCCAGTTACCTTTTTAAAATAAAAAATATTTTTAATAATTCTTAATGGGGTTAACAAATCAATTCCTTTATGAGTGTAAAAACTTTTATCTTCAACCGCCACTGTGGCCTTTTTAAGATAATCTGGGATTTGATCAGCAGTTGCTGGTTCTCTAATGGCATCATCGTAAATATCATATAAAGAGTTTCCGTTTCGATCGTAAACCTTACTTGAATAACCTTCTCTTCTCACCACTCTTGTTGGAGAAGGCAGGTCTTTTGAGTACCAAATAAACAAAAAGATTACTCCCAAAGTCCCAAGGATCATTAATGCTAGTCCCATCTTAAAAAAATTAAACCAAAATTTCTTACTTCTAATTCCAGCCCTAAACTTAGCTTTTGCTAGAGCTATTTTTCTTTTACTTTTCATTAAAATTAATAATAATTTTTCTCTCATTGCAACAAAGCCATTAAAGGCGCCACCAAACTAGACAATAACAAAGCTAACATTGCCACAATCAAAATACCTTTTATCACTGCTTTTTTCTTAAATTTCATATCATAATCATAACATATGGGCAACTTAAAACGTCCAAAAAATCAGCGCACAATTTAAACGTTAACCCAAATGAAACCCGAAACTTGATAAAAATTTGCTATCATTACTTTTATGGAGACTTTATCTCAAATACCAGGAATCGGTCCAAAGTTTATCGAAAAACTTAAACGTCTCAATATTAATCATCCAAAAGATCTTTTATATCACTTTCCAAACCGTTATATTGATTTTTCAACTTCAGTCAAAATTGCCAATGTCATTGAAAATGAAACTGTCACTATTACTGGAAAAATTTTAGATTTCAAAAATATTTACACCAGAACTGGAAAAAATTTACAAAAGGCCGTGGTTGCTGACGATACAGGTAGAATCGAACTTCTTTGGTTTAATCAGCCATATCTTTCTCAATATCTTAAGACAGGAGAAGTCTTGAGTTTTGCCGGAGCAGTTTCCTTATTCCAAAACAAAAAAACGATTATTGCTCCAGAATATGGTCCTCATAATACCGGTAAAATAATCTCAATTTATCCAGAAACCAGCGGGGTTAATTCTAAGTGGTTTAGAAAAATTATTCAATCTCAAATCCAAAATATTTTACCCGCAGTTAAAGAATATCTTCCCGAAAAAATACTTAAACAAAATAACTTGTTAGATTTAAAAGATTCTCTTTTTCAGGTTCATTGTCCGACTAACTCTAAAATTTTAACTCAAGCCAGAAATCGTCTAGCTATTGAAGAAATTCTTTCACTTCAGGTTAGATCTTACCTCTCAAAAAAGAATTGGCTAAAAAATGTTCCCAAAAAGAAAATTAAAAAAGGTCCATTAATTAATAAAAAAATCAATCAGCTTATCGCCAGTCTTCCATATCACCTTACTGA
>CAZEKY010000023.1:2070-4555 GCA_964512875.1 uncultured Gammaproteobacteria bacterium | reverse complement strand
AAAAAAGACACATTGCGTAATAAAATTTCTCTTTTAATCATTGATGAACAACACAAATTTGGAGTCAAACAAAGATCCTTTCTAGGATCATCAAGTAAACTCCCTCACTGTTTAACTATGACCGCCACCCCCATTCCTCGTACTATCAGCCTAACTCTTTTAGGTAATCTTGATATTTCCACCATCGACACTCTTCCTAAAAACAGACTAAAGGTTAAAACCTTTCTTGTCCCTAATTTAAAAATTAAAAAATGCTATCAATGGATTGAAAATGAAATTAAAAAAACAGGCTGTCAGGCTTTTATTGTCTGTCCTTTTATTGATATTTCCGAATCCATGTCCAGTGTTAAATCTGCCATTAAGGAATTTGATTATTTATCAAAAGAAGTTTTTCCTAATCTTAAATTAGGACTAATTCACGGCAAAGTCAAAACAACTGAAAGAGAGAAAATTATTAAAGACTTTCAAGACAATAAAATAAACATATTAGTCACCACTCCAATTATTGAAGTTGGGGTCGACATTCCAAATTCTTCTATTATCATTATTCAATCAGCTGATCGTTTTGGCTTAGCTCAACTTCATCAGCTCAGAGGCAGAGTGGGGAGGGGAAGACAACAAAGCTATTGTTATCTTTTTACCGAATCTGTTAACAGCAAAGCCACTAATCGTTTAACTTTTCTCGAAAAAAATCACAGTGGACTTAAAATAGCCGAATATGACTTAAAAACAAGAGGCCCGGGAGAAGCCTTTTCTACTATTCAACACGGTTTCCCTTCTCTAAAAATTGCCAATTTTTCTGATACAAAATTAATTAGTTTTAGTCAAAATATCTTAAAAGACCTTATTAACAATTATCCCGAAACTATTCTTAGTGAGATTTCTTCAAAAAATATCACTATAGAATCAACCATAAACAATTAATTTAACATTAGAAATTGCTTAATTTTCTGATACAATACTCCCATGACAGCAGTACCAAAACACTGGCCCTCTAGCCGCCGACAAGGTCGCAGAAGAGCCTCTCACACCGGCCCAACAATAGCCAAAACAGTAAATTGTAAACATTGTGGTCAACCAAAAATGGCTGGCTTTCAATGTCCTAATTGCAAACAGTGAAAAATAAATTTGACCCACGTCATTTAAAAAGAATTAAAAACGTTCAAGCATTATTTACTTGGGCTTGCCAAGGAGTTGTGGTAAAAACTGAAGATTTTGACCAAATTATTAAAATAATCCCCGAAGTTGATCAAATTATTCAACAAAATGCTCCCAAGTGGCCAATAAACAAGATTAATCGAATCGATTTAAGTGTTTTAAGGTATACTTTTTGGGAACTATTTTATCTTAAAAAAAATCCTCCCAAAGTTGTTATCGATGAAGCCATTGAAATTGCTAAAGAATACGGAACTGAATCTAGTTCTTCTTTTGTTAATGGAGTTATAGGTAGCGCTATCAAAAATAGTAATCTAGATGTTAATCAAGAAGATGAACCAAAAGCTTAAAGACTTACAAAAAATAATTAACTATAACTATCACCAAGAGTCTCATTTAATCAAAGCTCTTACTCATCGATCCTATCTAAACGAAAATCGAAAATTAAAATTAGAATCAAACGAAACTTATGAATTTTTAGGTGATTCTATTCTTGAGTTTTGGATTTCATCAAAATTATTTAAAAAATTTCCTGATTTTCACGAAGGTGACTTAACTAATCTTAGGGCCTTAATTGTTTGTACTGACAATTTAGCTCTTGTAGCTAAAAAAATAGATCTTGGAGATTATCTTTTTTTGTCAAAAGGAGAAGAACATCACGGCGGAAGATTAAATCAGTCAATTTTGGCCGATACCTTTGAATCACTTTTAGCTTCAATTTATCTCGACGGAGGCACAGATCCTGCTTTTGAATTTCTCGAAAAAACTTTAAACGAAAGTGTTAATGAAATTTCTCAAAAAAAAGTCTACAAGGATCCAAAAAGTATTTTTCAAGAAATCGCTCAATCAAAAAGGGGATTAACACCTAAATATCAAACAACTGATGAATCAGGACCTGATCATTTAAAAGTTTTTGAAGTGGCTGTTTATCTTGGTGATGAATTAGTGGCCACTGGCAAAGGTAACTCAAAACAAAAAGCAGAAGAAGACGCTTCAATTAAAGCTACCAAAATCTTTAGTAATTTAGTATAATTCCCCATATGCTAAAAATAAAACTTGCTCCACGTGGCAAAATACATCAAATTACTTACCGTATTGTCGTTGCTCAAGATAGAAGCAAGCTAAACGGTCCAGTTGTTGATGATTTAGGTTTTTATACTCCTCAAACTAAAACTCTTGAAATCAATAAAGAGAAACTGGTTGAATGGCAAAAAAAAGGCGCCCAACTTACTTTTGGAGTTGACCGTCTTTTAAATCCATCTAAATATCCAAAAAAAATAAAAGAGAAAGTCGAAAAAATAAAAGAAGAAGTTGTTGAAAAAATTGAAGA
>CAZEKY010000023.1:0-1970 GCA_964512875.1 uncultured Gammaproteobacteria bacterium | reverse complement strand
CTTTCTTCCTCTTCTTTAATTTCTCCAGGGGTTAAGGAAAAACCTTCAATTGAATAATCATATTTATCAGCCACTTTTCTAATTATCTCAACTAATAAATAAGATTTTTTATCTCTCAATACAGCACTATCCAAATATTCAGTATTTTTTTTAAGTTCCTCTTGGTCGACGGAAGCCAAAAAAGCAACCTGATCATTTAATTTATTAGTACTCAATAACGTTTTATTAATCTCACTTTTTACCTGAGTAATTTCGTCAACCCTTGGAATTATGATGTATTTTAAGCTAAGAAAAAATAATCCCACCAACAAAAGCGGCTGTAAAAATAGTATTAACAAGGCACTTTCTAATCCGAATAATTTATCGGGTATTTTTAAATCTAGTTTCATTTTAAATTAACCTCCATTTCAAATTTCCAGCCATCTGCACTAATACTAATATTTTTTAATTTAGCAGAACTAAAGTTTTGCTCTTTACCGTTATTGATATTATTAATCCTATCCTCGATTTCATCCATCTCTGGTCCAGAAACAATACCTTTAATCATAAATTGTTTTTTATTTTTAATTTCAAAGTTTTCCATTTTAACATTCTCTGGAAAGAAATTACTTATTTCTACAATCAATGATCCATACTCAAATCTCTCATTCAATACCTGTCCAACTAGTTTTGCTTGATATTTGCTTCTTTTACTTAAAACCACACTTGTAGTTAAAGACTGATATTTTGTAGAAGCAACGGCATACTTATTTTTTGTTGTTTTTAACGAATAATTATTAAACCAAAGCTGAATAAAAATTGCCAATATTAACAAAATCCAAAAAGACAAAAAAACAAGCATTCCCATTCTTATTTGTTTTTTAAGTTTAATTTTAGACGCTTGAAATTTTGCCACTGAAGGCAATAGGTTTAATCCTTCCTTCATATTAAACTCCTTAATGCTAACCCAACCGATAATGAGAATCTTCCGCCTTCAGTATTTAAGTTGTAACTGCTAGTAATTTTACTAATATCAATGTTCATAAAAGGCTGTAACACTTGAACTTCAACCCCTAAAATTTTAGTTAACTCTTCAGCCATACCTGGTAAATTAGCCCCACCACCAGTTAAAACCAACAATTCAGCTTTTTTGCCAACATCTTCATCAAAAAGTGCTAGTGTTTTTCTAATTTCTTCACTAATATCATTAAATACCGGCATAATCGCTGCTCTAATTTTTCCTTCAAGCTCGTTTTCTTTCATTCCATACGCCTTCTTATATTCTTCAGCCGAGGCCATATCTAAATTTAAATTAAGAGAAATAGCCCTGGTGATTGATTCTCCTCCAACAGACAAAGACCGATCAAAGTAAACATTTGACTTATTAATACTAAAAAGGTCAGAATATTTTTCACCAATATCAACCACCACCACTCTTTCTACCATTGGCATTCCCAGCTGAAGCACTCTTCTTAATGCAATAGCAGGGGATTCAAGTGCTAGTAATTCCAAACCAGCCATTTTTGCTAGTTTTAGATAACTATTTATTAAGTCGTTTTTAGCTGCAATTACAAAAATTACTAATCTGCCAGCATCATCTTTTTCAACAATCTCATAATCTATTGAAACTTGATCAAGAGGGAAGGGGATGAATGTTTCAGCCTCAAAACGCAAAGCGTCCATTATTTCATTATCCTTTAGGGGTGGTAAACGCACTAGACGACTAATGACTTGATCTTCAGGCAAACTAAAAATTGCTTGCTTATTTTTTATTTTCAATTCAAGCATTAAATTTTTTATTACCTTAGCAGTTTCAGCTAACAAATTATCCTTATCATCCTTCGTATTGTTTGGTTGAATAATTTTACTCTCTCCAATTGATATTAAAGACAATTTTGAAGCATCATTAGAGATACAAGAAATTTTTACAGAATTTTGACCAATGTCGACACCTAAAATACTAGTCATGTGAATTAAGTATATAGATTTTA
>CAZEKY010000022.1:1496-7609 GCA_964512875.1 uncultured Gammaproteobacteria bacterium | reverse complement strand
TGTGACCCTACGGGGAATCGAACCCCGATTAGCAGAATGAGAATCTGCTGTCCTAAACCGTTAGACGATAGGGCCTTAATAATGTAGAATTATCTAGGATGTATTTTACCAAATTTAAATTTCAAATTAAGCTTGTAGCTTTAACTATCTTCTTTTCTTTATTTTTTTGGCTCTTTTTTTATTTCAATCTTCCTTCCAAGATAGGTTTTTCAAATGTTTCTCTGGAAACTATCTTTTTTAACTATGATGGTCCTAATTACATGGTTATTTCCAAGTGCGGTTACAACAAAGACTGTATTGGTCCAAATTTTTCACTACCACAACCTTTAGAATATTACCCCGCCCACCTACCTGGCTATCCGATGTTGATTACTCTCTTTTCAAATTTCACTTCGACCACCAAAGCCATGCTTTTAGTTACACTTTTTGGATCTATTTTTCTATCCTTAATTTCCTTTGAGTTTTTTAAATTATATATGAAAGAAAAGAAGGCTTATTGGCTTTCTCTTTTATTATTATTCTTTCCTGCCAGACTTTTTCTTCTCCGCCAAATTGGAGCGCCAGAAACTTTCTTTTTAGCTACTATTATTGCCTCAATTTATTTTTTTAAAAAAGACAAGTATTTTTTATCAGCTTTTTTTGCTGCTTTTGCTCAAAGCTTAAAAAGTCCAGGTGTTTTATTATTTGCTTCTTATGGACTTTTGGCACTTTACGAATTAGTTAAGGAGAAGGATTTCAAGGCAATATTTAAAAAATATTTTTATTTTATACTTACTCCTATTACTATTGTTGCCATCTTTAGTCTTTATCAAATTCAAACAGGGGATTTTTGGGCTTATTTCCATAGTGGTGATAATTTTCATTTAAATTATTTGCCTTTTCTTGTTTTTATTAGCAACAAGTCATGGATTAACACTATTTGGTTAGAAGAGATTATTTATATTTACTTAATCTCCATTTATGGTATTTATCGTCTTTTTAAAAAATATAAATTTGATATAACGGTAATTTTTTCTGCTCTTTTTACTTTAGCCACTCTTTTTGTGGCTCATCGAGATATTAGTCGCTATATCTCTCCTGTTTATCCGTTTTTATTTTTGGCTTTTGCTAAAAAGTTAAATAAAAAATCCATCAAAATAATTTTTCTATTTTTAATACCGGCTATTCTTTTGTATGCTATAAATTTTGCCATTGGCAATGTCGCTCCGATTGCTGACTGGGGTGCCTTTCTTTAGTTTATTTTGTACTCGACCACAAACCGTGAAGGTTACAATATTCTCTAGCTTCAATCTTATCTGCTTTAATCTTAAATAGCGCTTCTGCCTTGTCTCCTGCCTTTAAAAATTTTCTATAGACTTGATTGTCTGCAATAATTTCGATCATCTCTATATAGTGACCTTCCTCCATTGGGTGTGGAATAGAACCCACTTTTACCACCACTTCTTCTTCTTTTATTTCAATTACTGGTACATGTTTCTCCATTCCAACATCACTAATCTTAGCTTCAAGTAATTCCATTGGTTGTCCACAACAGACTAATTCGCCAAATCCATTATGAATCACTTCGGTTATATTGCCACAGATATTACATCGATATATTTGTTTTATTTCTGTCATTAGTTCATTATATCGGATTTATCAACTATTTATTTTTATAACAATAAGCAGCAATAAAAGTTGTTATTGGTACCGCCAAAATTAAACCAATACTACCAACCAGAGTCCTGATTATCTCTTCGGCTATCATTTCGTAATTAACAATTTCTAAAAAAGGGTGAGGATTATTGGTAAAAATTAGAAGTAAAGGTAAGGCTGCTCCGCTATAGGCTAAGATTAGTGTGTTAACCATAGAACTAATATGATCTTTGCCAATAATCATTGCTCTTGAATATAGCTCTTGTGCTTTTTTAAGTTTGGCCGTAGTTACCAGCTCGTCAACGATTGCAGCCTGAGAAATAGTAATGTCGTCCAGTACACCCAGTGCTCCAATCACAATTCCAGCCAGCAGTATTCCCTTCATGTTTAAATTTTGATTATCAATTGACAACATTCCAGCTTCTTCTGATGATAGTCCACTTAAGTGCCCAATTTCGGTAAAAATTGAGGCTAATATTGCTGTGATAATTAAACTAATCAAAGAAGAAATAATTGCAATTGTTGTTTTTTTATTTATTCCATGAGCAATGTAAAAAGAAACAGGAACAATAATTAAAGCAGCCACTGTTGCTATTAAAACGGGGTTGAAACCTTTTAGTATTTGAGGTAAAACAAAGCTAAATATCATTAAGAAAGTAAACATCATTGCGATTAAAGACATCAATCCTTTCCATTTTGCGATCAGGACTAAAAGAGCAACAAAGATTATCAACAAAAGAATTAAGCTATCATTTCTAACAAAATCCACAATAATATACCTTTCTTTTCCGTTCAAGTCTTTAACTACATTCAAAACAACATTATCATTTACCTTATACTTTGGATTATTTGCTAAAGGTTCAACTCCACTTTCCACAATAATTTTTTGAGCATCCTTCTTTGACAGTTCTATTTCAATTTTTTGATAAAGCTGTGGGTTATCCATAATTACAACTTCTTTTTCCTCAATAATGTTGATTACTCGACCATAAATATTTGAAACTTTTGCATCACTCGCTGCATTGATTTTTTTTAATGGTAATAAAAAAATAAAAAAAAGAATTAGGGTGGTAATTATTTTTTTAAAGGTATTCATTTGTTATTTAAAATATTAGAAAAGAAGAGATGCAGCAGAGACAACAGCAAAAAGACCAATAAAATTTAAGATAAAAGAAATAATCACAAATTTTACTGTTTTCATTTTCGCAAGACCCATTAGACTTATTCCTATTTCATCTGGAAAAGGAGACGCAATTATAATTGCCCCAATAACAGGAAGCATCCAGTTAAAATATTTTGAGTAAAGTAAATTTTTTAAATGATTTTTTTTATCAATACGACTGTAAATATCTTTGATTTCATTTGACAGGTTGTCTTTAATTAAGTGAAAAATTAACAAATCTCCCACTACTGCTCCCATTCCGGCAATTAAAGCGATTTCAAGTGTCGATAAGTTTTGGGACAAAATAATTAAAATCAAGCCACTACTAGCAGCTGTAAACATTGATACAAAAAAAATCCCGGCTATAAAAGCACCAAAGTATCCAAAATTACCTAAGTGTAATAAAAAACTCTCAAAAGCTTCAATTCTTGACAAAAAAATCACCAATAACACACTTAACCCAACTATCGTTAAGTTTTTATACTTCCAACCAATAGACATATGTAATGATTTTACCTTATTTCTCTAAACTTTTTTATGACTATTTAGAAAAAAATCTCACAAGTGGTCTGGCAGCAAAAATTACCCATCCGGCAAATAATATCAAAGGGTTGATTGAGAGAACAAAATCTCTAAACCCTCCCCAAATAGCAAAAAGATACATTACGAAAAACATGACTGCCATTTTGGTACAAGCCATATCCCAAATATCCATTTTTTTAATATTTTTATTAATTATTTTTATCAATTATCTTCACCTCCCTTCTTATAAATTAATTAATTTTATAACTTCTATCCTGTTACTCGTAACAGGCACACTCCAGCAAAAGCGGCTAGTATTGTATAAATCAAACAGGGGATCAGTACTTTTTTAATTACTTCAACCTCTTTATTTTTTAGACCAACCACTGCTAAGGCTGGTAGAACGTCAGCCAAAGCAATCATATTGCCTGCTGCTGCTCCAACCATTTGCATCGATAAAATAATGGCAGTGTTAAGGCCAAGTAGTTGACTGCTATTTTGCAGTATACTACCAAACATTAAATTAGAAACTGTGGCTGAGCCGGTTAAGAAACTTCCAAAAGCACCAATTAAAGGGGTTAACCAGGCAAGCCACTTGTTTTCAAAACTACTAGCAACAATTGCAAGTAAAGACTGGTAACCAGAACTATTATTCCCTGACTGAATCATTAGCTGAACCATTGTCGAAATTAATACTATTACCAAAAAAGGTTCAAAAGATTGTTTTAAAGGTGCCATGATGTTTTTGAGTTCAAATTTATTGTTTTTATTAAACAGAAAGATTGTTGGAATTGCGGCTAAGATAAAAATTAAACCAGGGTTAAAAAGAGCCATGGTGTGTGAAATTCCAAAGTTAAAGTTCATAGACAAGCCGCCAATTAAAAATTTACCAAACAGCAGTAGTGATATTAAAAAAAGATAAGGAGCTATCACCATTTTTAGAGGAATTCTATTTAATAATTTTTTATCTTCCTTAATTTTTATAATATTTTTAGGGATAAATAATTTAAATTTAATCGCCACCAGGACAATTAAAAATCCAAAAATTGATCCCAGGATTGAAGGAAATTCTTGTCCTAAATAAACAAAAAATACACTAGGAACAACAAAGGCCAGTCCGGAAAAAACAGCAAAATTTAAGGCCTCAAAAAAATCTTTTCTTTTACCCCTTGAAGTAATTAGCCACAACATAAATACTGGTACCAAGAAAGAAACAAGGTTAATAATTGAAGCATAAAGGGGAACTTGAGTAATATTTAGTCCAGCAAAGCCTACTCTTATCGGAGTTCCTGCTGCCCCAAAGACAACTGCAGCACTATTACCCAAAAGTGCTACGGCGACTGCTTTTATGGGGGAGAGACCAATACCAATTAATAGAGGCGCAACTATTATGGCCGGTGTGCCAAAGCCAGCACTTCCTTCTAAAAAACTTTCAAAAAACCATGCTAATAAAATGACCTGGATTCTGTAGTCAGCAGATATTTTTTTTAAATAATAACAAAGATTCTCAATATTTTTTCTTTTATTTAAAGTATCAAGAAAAAAGAGTGCTCCAAAAATAATCAGAAAGATATCTATAGCAATTAACCCTCCTTTCAAAAAGGAAGCATAAATTAACTGAGGCTTAATTTCCCAAACAAAAATAACTAGAAGTAGGGTAATTAGAAGGGAAACTGAGCTCGTCCAAAGAAGTTTAATTTTTTGCCAAAATACTAGAGCAATAAATAAAAACAAAGGCAGTAAAGACACTATCAGCATAAATAATCATAACATTCTCTATTTCTTGATTTCGTTTTTCTTTCTACCCGGGACCTCCCAGTGCTCTTCACATCTGGCACTATAGGAATTTATTCCACCCACTAATATCGTTGGACTTTCATAATCAGCCGCTTTGCCGTTAATAAATCTTTGGGTGAAATAGGCAGGTTTACCGCAAATTTTTCCATCCTCTTTTTCGTGAACACAGATCGAGGTCAGAGTTTTAATTTTTTGAGAAATACCCATCAGCTGAGCCATTTGTCCAAACGGAGCACCTTTAAAATCTTGAGCTAGCCCAGCTAAAAGAACATTTATTCCTTTTTCTTTTGCCAAATAATCAACTACCTTAACGATATTTTTATCAAAAAATTGAGCCTCATCAATAAATATTTTTTCGATTTTCATATCAGATTTATTGATGTGCTCAATTATTTCTTCAGACTTATTAATTACAATGGATTTGATTGAGTAACCATCATTAGTACATATCTCATCTGCTTTGTATCTATTATCAAGTTTTGGCTTAAAGGCCATAATTTCAATTTTTGATATTAAAGCTAATTGAATTTGTCTCACTAATTCACTGGTTTTTCCACTAAACATAGGACCACAAACAACTTCAATTAATCCTGTTTTCATACATTTTTAGTATAGGTAAATTATTTATTTATACAATAAAACAAAGTAAGTCAATCTCACCCAAATAAAACCCAAAGCCATGATAAAATTAAAACATGCTTTTTGATCTTCAGTCGCCTTTTTTGCCTGCCGGTGATCAACCTAAGGCAATTGAGAAGCTATCGACTAATTTAAAAAATGGGATTAATCGTCAAACCCTTTTGGGGGTTACTGGCAGTGGCAAAACCTTAACCGTTGCTAATGTTATTCAGCAGCTTCAACTTCCAACTCTAGTTATTTCTCACAATAAAACACTTGCCGGTCAGCTTTATCAAGAATTTAAAGAGCTTTTCCCTCAAAACAAAGTTTCCTATTTTGTTTCTTATTATGATTACTATCAACCTGAAGCTTATCTTCC
>CAZEKY010000022.1:0-1396 GCA_964512875.1 uncultured Gammaproteobacteria bacterium | reverse complement strand
ATCAATGGTATTGAAAACTATTCTATTTATTTTGATAAAAATCGAAAAGCTGGCGATCCACCCTACACTTTGGTTGATTATTTCAAGCATCTTTACGGCGACAACTTTTTAACCATAATTGATGAGTCACACGTCACTATTCCTCAAATCTCAGGTATGCACGCTGGAGATTTGGCTCGAAAAAAGAATTTGGTTGATTTTGGTTTTCGATTGCCGTCAGCTTTTGATAATCGTCCTTTAAATTTTTCTGAATTTAATTCACGTACTTCAAAAATTATTTATCTTTCTGCTACTCCATCAAACTATGAGATTGAAGATTCTAAAGGTAATGTCGTTGAACAAATAATCAGACCAACTGGTTTAGTTGATCCTAAAATTATTCTTCGTCCAAGTAAAAAACAAATACCCGACTTAATTGAGGAGATTAAAAAAAGAGTTGCTAAAAAAGAAAGAGTTTTAGTGACAACACTGACCAAAAGAATGGCAGAAGATCTCTCTACTTATTTATCTGATCCTAATAAAACTGGCCATAATTTTAAAGTAGCCTACCTTCACTCTGACATTGATACTCTCCAACGTTCTCAGATTCTTGAAGATTTACGCTCTGGAAATTATGATGTTTTAGTGGGGATTAACTTGCTTCGCGAAGGACTTGATCTTCCTGAGGTCAGTTTGGTTGCCATTCTTGATGCTGATCAGCAAGGCTTTCTTCGTTCACGATCTTCTCTTATTCAAACCATGGGTCGAGCTGCTCGTCATCTTGAGGGACAAGTTATTCTCTATGCTGACACAATATCTGATGCCATGGATGCTGCTATTAAAGAGGTTAATCGAAGACGAATAATTCAAATAAAATATAATTTAGATCACCACATTACCCCTAAATCAGTGGTAAAATCTATCCGTCCCAAAATTGTTGATTTAATAGTTCCACAGGTAAAAGAAAATGCCGACCAGGTAGACATTTCTTCTCTTACTTCACCACAACGTCTTAAACATATTAAAGATCTTAAAAAACAAATGAGACTTTTTGCAGCAGATTTAAATTTTGAAGATGCTATTAGAATCAGAGACAAAATTAAAGAGGCTGAATCACAACTATGATTAATAAAATTACTGTTAAAGGAGCTCGAGAAAATAATTTAAAAAATCTTTCTTTTGCGTTTCAAAAAGACAAGCTGACTGTTTTTACCGGAGTTTCTGGTTCTGGAAAATCGAGCATGGCTTTTGATACCCTTTTTGCCGAAGGTCAAAGACGTTATGTTGAAAGTCTTTCTTCTTATGCTCGTCAGTTTTTAGGAAACATGAAACGTCCTGATGTCGATTTGATTGAGGGTTTATCTCCTGCAATTGCTATTAATCAAAAAGCAATTTCTCACAACCCTCGCTCCACTGT
>CAZEKY010000021.1:0-8349 GCA_964512875.1 uncultured Gammaproteobacteria bacterium | reverse complement strand
TCAATAAGAGTACCAACAAATCTCTCCATTGATCCCAAAAGAGTTCGATGAAGCATGATGGGAGTATGTAGTTGACCATCATCACCAACATAAGTCATGTTAAAACGAAGAGGCTCGTTCATATCAAGTTGAATAGTAGTACCTTGCCATTCTCTGCCCATTGAATCAACAGCTTTAAGATCAATAGCTGGTCCATAAAATTTGGCACCGCCCACATCGGTTTGATATTTAATCTTTCTTTTATCAAGAAGATCTTTGAGTGTTTTTTCTGTTAATTCCCAAATTTTTTCTTCTCCAACATACTTGTCTTTAACATTAGGATCACGAGTAGATAAATAAACATTTAAATGGTCATAACCAAAAACCTTGTTAATTTCTAAGGCAAAATCTAAAATTGAGTTTACTTCATTGATAAACTGATCTTCTCGACAAATAATGTGAGCATCATCTTGGGTAAAACCTCTTACTCGAAGCATTCCGTGTAAAGCACCAGAGTCTTCATAACGATAAACACTACCAAGTTCACACCACCTTAAAGGTAATTCTCGATAGCTTCGAGGTCTTGATTGATAAATTGAAATATGAAAAGGACAACTCATTGGTTTGACATAATAGGTACTGTCTTCATTTTCACTTTTTGTTTTCATCTGCATTGGAGGAAAAAGTCCTTCTTTAAAAGTCTGAAGATGACCTGAAGTTTGCCACAATACTGATTGGCCAACGTGTGGAGTATAAACATATTGATAACCATGGCGTCGATGTTCTTGTCGCCAGTAATTTTCAATCTCTTCTCTAACAACAGATAGTTTGGGGTGCCAAAGAATTAATCCTGGTCCAATTTGATCATTGATAGAAAAAAGATCTAAGTCTTTACCCAATTTTCGATGATCACGTTTTTTAGCTTCTTCAATATTGGTTAAATATTGCTCAAGTTCAGCTTTTGACTCAAAAGCAGTTCCATAAATTCTAGTTAACATTTTGTTTTTCTCATCACCGTGCCAATAAGCACCAGCAATAGAAAGAAGTTTAAATGCTTTAATACCCTTGGTATATCTAAGGTGAGGTCCAGCACAAAGATCGACAAATTCATCACCAGTTTTATAGATAGTGATAACTTCACCTCGATTATCAATGGAATTTAGCCATTCCATTTTGTAAGGATTGTCGGCAAAAAGTTTTTTGGCTTCTTGAAGGTCAATCTCTTCTCTAACTATGGGAAGATTTTCTTTTATTATTTTTGCCATTTCTGACTCAATTTGAGCAAAATCATTTTCATTAATTTTAAAATCCCCAATAGATTGAAAATCAAAATAAAAACCATCATCAGTGGCTGGTCCCATGGCCATTAAAAATTTTCCGGGATAAAGCCGGAACATAGCCTGAGTTAGAACGTGTTCGGCTGAATGACGTATTTTTTCTAGATTTTCATTTGAATTATTTTTTTGTGATGACATTTTTTGGTGTTTTTTTTAGGAAAAAAACTTAAAAATTAATAAGTTATTTTAACAGGAAATTAGGAGGCCCAATCAAAGCAAAAAAGTTATGCCCTATTGGGCGACGTAGTAAGTTTAGTAACAATTTGAAAATACATGGTGAGTCTAAGAGGACTCGAACCTCTGACCTCTTCGATGTCAACGAAGCGCTCTAACCAACTGAGCTATAGACTCGGATAGAAAGGATTATAACGTAAAGATAAAAAAATATCCAAGATTAATTGGAGGATCGAGAGGCACTATGTTCACTACTCATCAGGTACTGCTCTCCCCCATTTTTACTTCTAGCTTGTTGCCAAAAAGCATTTTTCTTATTCTTTTTGTGATTAAAAAGTTCAAGCCAATTGCTAGCCTCGTTAATATTTTTTCTAAAATTTACAACAATATTTTTAATTCTTTGTAAAAAAGTTAATTGATATTCGTTAAAATCAGGGATGTTTTGATCGACAGAGTGAACAATTTCTTGTTGAAGTTCTTGAGTATTTTGCGATAACTTTTTGATTTCTAGAAGTAAATCCTTAATCTCTTTTTCTGTTTCTTGGTTTTTATCTTTAATCAGCAAGACATGTTCTTGGTTGAGATTTTTTGATAAAAATTCCTTATTCCAGTTAATTTGATTATTTTCTTTTTTAGCTAGCTCAACACTTTGTCCCGGAATTAAAGTCCCAAATAATTTATTTTCTGAAATTGGTGGCAACGGAAAATCCTTTAATGTTTCGTTACTATTTTTTACAAAGCTATTTATTTTTGGATCTTGTTTAGACCCGTAACTACCTGCCATAGTGGTCTATTATAGCAAAAATAGTCAAGAGTATGACTAATTAAGCTTTTTTAAATAATCAAAGACTTTTTGTTGTGTCAAAAGATAATAAATGAAATTTAGATTTTGACCTAAAGCAGGATTGCTGGCTGTCAGATCTGAAACTTCTTTTTGACTTACTTCAATTTTTTGATCTTGAGCTATTTTTGAAATAGAAAGATTTAGAGTCCATTCTCGGACAATTTGCTTGCTTAAATTTTCCTTATATTGTTCAAGGGTTAATCCTTTGTTTTTTAAATAGTCAGAAACGGTAATTCCAGCCTGTCGAGATTGGTCTACTAATTGAGATAATTGGTTTTGAATATCAGAATCGATTAAAAGCTGAGGCAAATCAACTTTGCCGTTTTTTACCAAGATCTCAATTATTTTTTCAATTTTTTGATTATCTTGAGTGATGCTTTTATCGGCATTAACTTTCTTAACTTCGTCTAAATATTGATCATTTAAAGTTACTTGTGGAAGTTCACAGCTGGTAATTTCAATTTGCCAGTCGTGGTCAAAATCAACATCTTTGTTTAAAAATTTTACCTGAGGAGGAACAATTGGTTTCAATTTGTGTTCTTCGATTTTTTTAGCGTAAACAGATGACACTAAATGTGAAGCAACCTCTTCAAAAAGTTTTTCATGGTTAATGTTGTTTTTAACAACCTCTAAAGGTGCCTTCCCTTTTCGAAAACCTTTGCTTTCAAAATTACTTTGAAACTGTTTTAGGTGTTCTTCGTATTCTGCCTTAATATCGGCAACTTTAATTTCAAAATTTAAAGTAAAAACCTTATTATCTTCTTTTTTTAGATCAATGGAATTTGTTTTCATAAGTGTCACTATGATAACATAACAACAGTGATTTGGAGACCCTCATCTATTGCAAAACGCTTATTATTCTTGCCTGTTTTTTTGATGTTGACTTTAGGTTTAGGTTTTGGAGAAATTCTTTATTTAAGTAAAAACAGAAGTGAAAAAAATGTTTATGCTTCAATTAATAATGGTGTTGTTCTTGAGTCGTCGGCAGAAGAAAGAAGTGAAATTTTGATAACAAAATTAGTAACGGGAGCTGATGCTAGGCCAATGTTAATTAAAAAATACTTAGAAAGATACAAGTCTCCCCTGGTTGATTATTCTGATTTAATTTTTCAAATTTCTGAAGATTATGGTTTTGAATATTATTGGATAGTAGCAATTGCTCAACAAGAATCAAATTTGTGTAAAAAAGCACCAGAAGGTACTCACAATTGTTGGGGTTATGGTATTCACAAGAGAGGAACATTGGGTTTTGATAATTATGAGATAGCGATTAAGTCTTTTGCTGAGTACCTAAAACGAGAATATTTCGACAAAGGACTCAATACTCCAGAAGAGATAATGAAAAAATACTGTCCAAGTTCAAATGGTTCCTGGGCGGCAGGAGTAAATCAGTTTATAAATGAATTGAAAAGTGGTGATTTTTAGGTGTAAGCAACACGTATCTTGAATTGTATATAATATTTTGATATAGTATGAACTAGATCCCGGGGTGGCTCCTCTAAAAGTTACTCTGGGATTTTTTTTGCCAAAAATTTATAATTTTTGTGATAAAATCAAGCCTATGGGAGTCATATCAACATCACAATTCAAGAAGGGAATTTACATTTTGTTTCAAGAAGATCCATATATGGTGGTTGACATTTCATTTGTGTCGCCAGGGAAAGGTTCTGCTTTTTATCGGACTAAATTAAAAAATCTTTATACCGGAAGAGTGGTTGACTATACTTATAAATCAGGAGAAAAGGTAGAAGAGGTAATAGTTGAAACAAACGAAGCTGAATATTCTTATTTTGATGGAGCAAATTATGTTTTTATTGAGCCAAGAACATTTGAGCAATACAGCGTCCCTGTTGAAATAATTGGTGATGATAAGGTTTTTCTAAAAGAAGGTCTTTTATATCGAATTAAATTTTATGACGACAAGCCGGTGGGTGTTGGTTTACCAAAAACAATTGGTTATACCGTGGTTGAGACTGAAAATTCTATTAAAGGTGACACGGCAACTTCAGCTACTAAACAGGCTATTTTAGATACCGGAATTAAAGTTCAAGTTCCCCTATTTATTAAAGCTGGAGAAGAAATTTTGGTAAATACTGAAACTGGTGCTTATTTATCACGAAAGTAAAGATATTTTGATAAAATACAGGGTAACTTATATGTCCTCATAGCTCAGTTGGATAGAGCGCTTCCCTTCTAAGGAAGAGGTCGCAGGTTCGATCCCTGCTGAGGATACTTTTGCGCCCATAGCTCAATGGATAGAGTAGTAGTCTTCGGAACTATCGATGGGAGTTCGATTCTCTCTGGGCGCACTAAAGGGTCTTTAGCTCAGTGGTAGAGCAGTCGCCTCTTAAGCGATTGGTCGCGGGTTCGAATCCCGCAGGGCCCACCCAGATATTTGGCCGCAGTGTTGAAATTGGTATACAAGCACGGCTTAGGACCGTGTGCCGAAAGGCATGGAGGTTCAAATCCTCTCTGCGGCACTAATTGTTTCGAGTAAAAAAGGTTTTAAAAGAATTAATTACTTTTTGTAAAAAAGTTTCTTTTGGATGATAAAGCACTGATTCTTTAGCAAATTTTTGAATTTCATATTTATCTAAATTACCCCAAGAAAGGTAAGTTTGATTTTGATTATTACTTGGTTTAACCGTAAATTTAAAATTAAATATTTTATATTGCCCCGGATAGGTTAAAAGGTTATCACTGCAAAGATTTGAAGTTTGAATGTTTTGACTAGAAGTTGAGGGAAGGCAAAATTCTTTTTCACCCCAAATTGACTGACCCGTATTTTTTAAGGTAAGCTGGCCATCATATTCTTTATTTTCTAATATTAACAACGGCGTCTTTATTTTTTCTAAGTGATAGGAAACGATTTGCTCGGGATTGTTTTGTTTTTTGCTTAAATTAACTAAATCTTGATAACCTGGATAAAGATTTCCATTTTGATCTAGCCAAGAAAAATGATCAAAAGGCTCTTGGGCATAGTTGTAAATGAAGGGAGTTATTGCTTTTACTCTTGGATCGGAAGACCAGACCTGGGTAATACTTTTTATTAAAAACTCTGAAGCAGTTTTTGAAGAATAAAAAGTTTTGTTTTTTTTAATTCCTTCTTGGTGTGGCCAACCTGTTTCGGTGATAAAAACAGGTAAATTTTTAGTAACCCCAAGTTTTTTAAGAAGATCTAGTTCCCAGATATAACCTCGAATACTAAAACGGCCACTTCCGTCTGGAGACCCAATAAAACCCTTATTGGGATACGAATGAGAGGCAAGTCCGTCAATATAATCAAAATAAGATGGATTAATTGAAATTATTTCTTTATAAACATTTTCTGCTGAACGATATTGAGGTGCTTTTTCTGGAGCTGAAAGATCTAAAGCTGAAGATAAGACGAAAAAGTTTGGATTTGCTTCTTTAAATTTTTTAGCAGCATAGAAGCTTTTTTGGGTAAAATCGTTAACATTTACTTTACCTCCCCACTCGGAAGCATGATTTATTTCATTAAATAAAATTACATGCTGCTCTTTACTTGGCCAATTTAAAGAATTTAAAAAGATAATAATATTGTCAATATCTGAAAGTTCAGGAACCTTCCAGTTACTGCCATCACCAATAGTGGCAATTCTAACAATTGGAATAAGGTGATACTTTCGACAATTATCAAAAAAATCTTGCCAGGTATTTTGGTCTAATTGCTTGGATTGAATAACAATAGTTATCCACCCCCAGTCTCCACCTTGAGAATTAATAACTTTGGCGGCAGAATGGATATCCTCTGTTTGTGACAAATGAAGGCCAAAAATGTTATCAGATGCTAAAATAGGACTACTGAAAAGCAGACTAAAGAATAATAATAAAAATATAATCATGGTTTGCAACCTTAATTCTAACAAATGAACAAAGAAGAAATTATAAAAATGCAAATATCTCGAATAGAAAAAGAAGTTCGAGATTTACCTTACCATAAAGGAACGGAACATCATCATGCCATGATGAAGGCTAGACTGGCCAAATTAAATGATGAGCTTAACGGTGCTTCGACTAAAGGTGGAGGTGGTGGTGTTGGTTATGCCATCAAACACTCTGGAGATGCTTCGGTGGTATTAGTTGGATTACCAAGTGTGGGAAAATCAACTTTATTAAATAATGTAACCAATGCTGAATCAAGAGTTGGCAACTATGACTTTACAACTTTAGGAGTGGTTCCGGGAATGATGGAGTATAAGGGAGTAAAAATACAAATACTTGATTTACCAGGAATAATTGAGGGTGCTTCGAGCAATAAGGGATTTGGTAAAAAAGTTTTATCAGTAATTCGGGCTAGCGATATGGTGGTGTTAATGACTGATATAAAAAGAGCTCAATGGCTTAAACATGTTGAAGATGAATTGTATCGGTCAGGTATTAGGCTCAATACTAGAGCGGCAAAAATATCGATACACAAAACCCATAAGGGTTCAATTCAGGTCATTGACCCATATAAATCTTTTGAAAAAGAAACAGTAATGGAAGTTGCTAAGGAAATGGGTTTAGGAAATGCTATTGTTCAAATCCAAGAAAAGGTTGATAGGGTAGAAAAATTAGTTGATTCAATGTCTAAATCAATTAAATATATGCCTTCGGTTGAAGTCATTACAAAAATAGATTTAGCCAAAAATTTTGATCCAAGAATTGTGGGTAAAAAAGACAATTTAGTATTGATGTGTGCAGATAAAGGGATTGGAATTGATGATTTTAAGGAAAAGCTATGGAAAGGTCTTGGTTTAATTAGGGTATATTTGAAAGAAGAAAGAAACGCCACAGCTGACTATGTTAAACCTTTAATTGTTAAAAATAGTTCAACCCTGGATGATGTTTTAAAAAGAATTTCAAACCAGATGCGAGACGATGTTAATAAGGCTTATATCTGGGGTAAAAAAGCTAGATTTCCAGGACAAGAAGTATCTTTTAACTTTCAGGTTTTTGATGAGATGGAAGTTTATTTTGGCAGATAATTATTTGCCAAAAAATTCAACAGAAATTTTATGATTATTGACGCTATTTGTACTGTATTCTTTTTGTACTGTTTTACCCTTGTCAACCATAACCAACTCCCCCTTCTCTTTTGTCTTGATTGTAAATTAGGGCTGACCCTCCTCTTTTATCGTCAATTAAATCAATATTAACAATATTACTTCTAAATTTTTTCTTATTTAATTTAGTAATATAGGTATTTTCTTTGTTTTCAGAAGATATTTTCATTTCAATTGGAGACATGGACTATTTTACCTCTAAATTTCTAATTTGTTGAGATCGACTTTTTAAAACATTTTTACTAATTATGGGATTATTCTGATAAATAAGCTGAGCCTTTGTTCCTGGCCGAGGAGAATACTTGAAGGTATGTATTTTGGTAAAAGATATTTCTTGGCAAAGATTAATAGTTTCTAAAAAATCATCATCTGTTTCCGTAGGAAAACCAACAATAATATCGGTCCCAAAAGAAAGATTTTTATTTTTTTTAAGCAGTTTGAATTTTGATAATATTTCTTTTTTAGTATAAGGACGATTCATTAACTTAAGAACTTTGTCTGATCCTGATTGAATTGGAATATGAAGAAAAGAAGATAGTCTTGAGGGATATTTGTGTAAAAGATTAATAAAACCATGATTAATTGAAGCTAAAGTTAAGGAGCCAAAACTGATTAATTTAATATTGGTATTTATCAATAGATCCTCAAGTAGTTTATTAAAATCATATTGATACTCGTCGATGTTAACTCCAGTAATAATAACTTCTTGATAACCATCAGCAACCGCTCTTTTAACTGTCTTAATTGCATCTTCAATTTTAAGAGAGCATAAATATGGTCGACGAAATGGAACTATACAATAGGAACAATATTGACTACAACCTGATTGTATTTTTAACAGGAAACGATTAGTATGACTAAATTTATCTTTAATTTTTGGAGTATAAGAAGATTTTAATTCTTTTAACAGTTTTTCTTTTTGATCATTTTGAAATATTTTGACATT
>CAZEKY010000020.1:4946-8712 GCA_964512875.1 uncultured Gammaproteobacteria bacterium | reverse complement strand
TTGTTGAAAATAAAGAGTTTTTTGAGAAAGCTGATCATCTTTTAGCTTTTTTATTTCAGCTTCAAAATCGTTGATCTTTTTAATAATTGGTTGATATGACTTAATCCGTCGCAAATCCTCATCAAAATAATCTTTTAATAACTTAAACATATATGGGTAATTATATATTAAAAATCACCTTCTGGACCTTTCAAGCCTTTTGAGAGAGAAAGGCCCAGAATGAGGTGGCTCCTCTAGCTTGTTTTGGGCCGAATGACTTCAAAACCAGTGTATGGTTGTAGAAGTTTCGGAATTTTAACGCTACCATCAGCCTGTTGATTGTTTTCAATTATGGCCAAGACAGCACGATCAGTAATTAGGGTGGCGTTGAGAATATGAACGAATTCGTTCTTACCATTAATTTTCACCTTGGTATTTAGGCGGCGAGCTTGATAATCCCCACAGTTGCTACACGATTGGGTTTCTCGATACTTATCTTGTCCTGGAAACCAAGTATTAATGTCATACATTCGACGATTTGGTTGAGGTAAATCTCCGGTACAGTTCTTAACGACTTGATAAGGTAATCCAAAATCTTGCATCAGTTCTTCTTCGTAGGCTAAAAGTTCTAAACACATAGCATCAGAAATTTCATAATCAGGCAGAGTAAAAACATTCATTTCAACTTTATTAAAACAATGGACTCGAAGCATTCCCTTCATATCTTTGCCGTAAGTGCCAGCTTCTCTTCTGAAGCAAGTTGAATAGTTGATATATTTAATGGGAAATATTTTTGAATCTAAAATTTCGTCAGAATGATAAGGGACAACGGAGTGCTCCGAACTGCTGATAAAAATTAAATCGTCTTCGGGAATGGAGTAATAAGCACCAAAAAGATTTTTATTGCTGGCGTAACCACATTTCCACTCCGTGCTACTTTTAACCATAGAGGGAGGAATCATGCCAATAAAACCCTTATCAAACATTTTTTTAAAGGAATAAAACATGACAGCCATTTCCAGCATCGCCCCTTGTCCTTTGAAATAACCAAAACGAGAACCAGATAATTGGGCTGCTTTTTTAACATCAAGAATATCTAATTTTTCACCTAAATCAGCATGATCTAGAGGTTTAAAATCAAAAACGGGAAGTTGACCAACAGTTTTGACAACTGGATTATCCTGATCATCTTTACCAACAGGGACATCATCGGCTGGAATATTGGGGATTTCTTCAAGAAGTAAGTTTTGTTTTTCTTCTATTTCTTTAAGCTCAACTTCAAGCTTTTTTAATGATTCTTTAACGGGAGTAATTTCTCTTAACTGTTCTTCGCTTGGTTTTCCTTTTAAATTTCGATTAAAAGAATTTTGTTTTGAGCGTAAATCTTCAACTTGAAGTGAAAGTTTTCTTCTTTTTTCGTCAAAATCTAGTATATTATCAGCAAGAGAGGGATCCTTTTGGCGGTTTACAAGCGCTTTTTTAATGAGTTCAGGCTGTTGTCGTAACAAATTTATATCAATCATTTATTACTCTATATTGTAGCAAAAATAATGAGAAAAAAACCCGCAATATCATCGCAAAGATGAAAAGATCTAGGAATCTAATGATTGACTAGTGTTCTTTATCCGACTTATCGGTCTTTTTAAAGCTCTATGTCAACAGCGATTTTTTTCATTGCCTCAAGACAAAGCTCAATAAACTTTTCTAGTGGAATGTTTAGAGTATCAATATTTTGACACATAGCCACTTCATCACGTCTAGTCCCGGCCGCAAAACGAGGTTCTTTTAAAAATCTTTTTACTACTGAAGAGACCTTAACTTCAGCCAATTTCTTTGAGGGGTAAATTAGAGCAACAGCAGTAATTAATCCAGTTAAACTATCAGCACAAAAAATAGACCACTGAGCTTTTGATTGAGGTTTAACACCTGAAGTCTGGGGGGCGTGGGCTTTGACAATTTGATCAACAGTATCACTAATGTCTAAGCCTAACTTGGCCAAAGCCTCTTTGGTTTTAGTTGGGTGTAATGGTTTAAATTCATCACGATAATCAATGTCGTGAACTAAGGCAGCCAAGAGCCATTCCTCTCTACCGGCTTCTTTTTGATCAAGTTGACCATTTTGATTTAAATAGTCATAAAGGGCACCCATACAAGCTTCCAAGGATAATGAGTGATAATAGATATTTTTTTCTAATGCGTTTTTAACAACAGCTCGATAATTTTGAGAATCCATTTTGACAAAAATAAATGACTAATTACTCCTCTTTTCTCATTGACGGGAAAAGAATGACGTCTTTAATAGTTTCAGTATCAGTAATGAGTTGAGTAAAGCGATCAATCCCCATTCCCCATCCAGAAGTAGGTGGCATGGCGTACTCAAGAGCTCGAATATAATCATCATCCATTTGCATGGCGATTTGAGAACCTTGCTGAGCTAGTTTTTGTTCAGACAGCCAACGCTGATACTGATCAGCTGGATCATTAAGTTCGTTATAGGCTTTTAAAAACTCCGTACCACAAGCAAGAAGCTGGAAAGAAGCGATTTTAGTGGGATCATCTTCTTTTCTTTTAGCCAAAGCGATCATTTCAGCAGGATAATCAGTAATAAAGGTTGGCTGAATAATAAAAGGACGAACGTGTTGTTTATAAAGTTCGTCAAAAGAAGCTCCTAATCCAAAAGTGTTTTTTAAATCAACTTTAATATTTTTTTCTTTTAAAATGGCTTTAAATTGAGACTCATCCTTAATTTGATCAATATCAATATTAGTTTTTTGCAAAATGGCATCTCTGAAAGTCAACTTAGGGATTTCTTTTGAAAAATCCAGTTCATTACCCTGAAAAGTAATAAGCAAAGTGTTTTTGATGGTCATTAAAAGGTATCTAATAAATTCCTGAGTGAAATTCATAAGTACCTGATAGTCAATATAGGCCCAATAAAATTCAATTTGAGTAAATTCAGGATTGTGAAAACGAGATACCCCTTCATTTCTAAAATCTCGACTAACCTCATAAACTTTTTCAAAACCACCAACAATCAAACGTTTTAAATAAAGCTCGTTAGAGATTCGAAGATACATGTCCATATCAAGTTCATGATGGTGAGTGATAAAAGGTTTAGCAGCAGCACCGCCATAGACTGGTTGCAAAATAGGAGTTTCAACTTCCATAAAGCCATGATCATCTAAAAAACGACGCATTTGGGATAACAACTTAGTTCTGGTTTCAAAAATCTGACGAGATTCTGGATTAACGATTAAATCGACATAACGCTGACGGTAACGATTTTCTTGATCTTTTAAACCATGCCATTTTTCTGGTAAAGGCCTAATATTTTTAGCTAATATTTGAAATTTTTCAACGTTAATGGTGACTTCCCCTGCTTGAGTTTTAAAAACAGTGCCTGAAATAGAAACAATATCACCAAGATCTAAAAGTTTTGTTTCAGACATTTTGTCAGCTAATGTTTTTTGTTGAAAAAAAAGTTGAATTTTACCGCTTTGATCGTGAAGATCAGCAAACATAATTTTCCCGTGTCCGCGAAGAGACATAATCCGTCCAGCAACCAAAACGTTTTCATCCATTTTTTCTTTAGCAGCAGTGGCACTAATTTTATTTTCTAGGTTTGGTTGTGGATAAATATTGGGGTAAAGGCTTTTTAATTGAGATAGCTTATCTTGTCTTTGCCTTTGAAGCTCAGTTAATTTTAGATCTGTCATGACAGATTATACTATTTAATGGAAACGATTTTGTAAGTTATCTTGCCTACAGGTGCGCTAACTTCAACTTC
>CAZEKY010000020.1:2005-4846 GCA_964512875.1 uncultured Gammaproteobacteria bacterium | reverse complement strand
TGTTCTTCTAAACTATTAAAACCTTCTTGGGTTAATAAATTTTTATTAGTCATTTGTGTTTGTAAAAATAAATCCCTGGAGCGACTCCAGGGGTTTTGAGCTATTGGAGTATATATTAGAGTAAATGTTTTTCTTTGTCAACAACCTTACTTAAATAGTAAAAGATGAGCTTGATTGATGATAGTAATTATTTGTAAAATAAGGGAATGATTGATTTTTTTAGAGTAGTTCCAAAAAAAAGAACGGTTAAAATTAAATCGAAAAAAGGAATTATTTTTAACAACCCATCAGGATGGCGAAGGCAATTGTTTCACTCGGGAACGATCATTTTTCTTTTTGCTATTAGCTATTCTATTTATCTCTATTGGCCATTAGCTAATTCTTTTATTACCTACAAGATTGGCAAGAAAGGAATTGCAATGGAGAGTGAAATTAAAAAAGAGATGATAGAGGAAAAAATAGTTGTTGAAGAATTTTTTATCAAGATTCCAAAAATTGCGGCAGAAGCTGAAGTCAAAAAAAACATCTCTCCTTACGATATTAACGAGTACTTACCGATTTTAAATAACAATGTAGTGGCACACTCTAAAACTAGCAGTTTCCCAAATGAGGGAAGTACTGTTTATCTTTTTGCTCACTCTAGCCAACAAGGAATTGAGGCCTCAAGAAACAACTCTGTTTTTTACCTTCTAGGAAAGCTAACTAACGATGATACTATCTTTCTTCGCTACAATGGTGAAACTTATAGCTATCAAGTCTACGACCAAAAAGTAGTGTCGGCTGATGAAATTCAATACCTGAAATACCAAGAAGAAGGAAAGGAGTTGCTGATTTTACAGACCTGTTGGCCAATTGGAACTGATTGGAGACGACTATTGGTCTTCGCCCAGAGGATATAAGTTGTTATAATATTTTGTAATTTATGGCTTTAGATTTGTCTTTTAGTGATAATTATTGGGAAGATTTATGTCGGCACTTAACAGGTCCTAATTTTAATAAAGAAGAAATTAAAGTTGCTTTTGATTTCATGGAAAAAATACACCAAGGACAGCTCAGACATTCAGGCAAACCTTATATTTCTCATACCAGCTGGGTGGCTAAAATTGTGGCTCAGTTGAATATTGGCCAAGAAGCAGTAATTGCGGCTCTGCTTCATGATAGCCTAGAGGACACTGATGTCAAGCTTGACGAGCTTTCAAAAAAATTTGGAGACGAGGTAGCCTTGTTAGTTTCAGGCTTAACTGAAGTAAAAACTAAGACAAGTGGGCTACAAATTAACCAAACTAATGTTGAAGTATTTAGAAGATTTTTCTTTTCATCAGTTAATGACGTTAGAGTTTTAATAATCAAATTGGCAGACGAGCTTCACAACACAATGACAATTGAGTATTTGCCCAAAGAGAGACAAATTCTTTTTGCTAAAAATATTATGAGAATTTATGGGCCAGTGGCTGAATATGTCGGTCTACACTATTTTAAAAAGCTGATTGAAGATAGGGCTTTTCGAGTCCTTTATGCAGATGAGGCAGAAAAAATAAAAGAAATGTTTAAGGATAGAGAGAGAGATGAAATAAAAGCACTAAATTTAGTTAAAAATGAACTAGAAAGAGTCTTGAAGTTAAACAATATTAACGACGTTTTGGTCGAGGGTCGAATTAAAAGTCTTTATAGTACTTATTCTAAAATTAAAAGAAAGGGAGAAAACTACCAAGTAAAAGACCGAGTGGCAATTAGAGTTTTAACTGAAAACCTAGTTGATTGTTACACAATTTTGGGATTGTTACATGCTAAGTACAAGTATATACCAGAAGAATTTGAAGACTATATCTCTTCCCCAAAACCCAACGGCTATAGGTCAATCCAAACCACGATCAATTGGAAGGATAAGATGACAGTTGAGATTCAAATTAAAACAAAGGAAATGCATGATTTTAATGAATTTGGTCCAGCCTCCCATATCGCCTATAAAATGGGTAAAGGAGTCTTGGATGGAAAAAATAAAGGAATGGACTGGGTAAAAGATTTGGTTAAGTGGCAAAAGGGAGACAACAATATCAACAATTACAGAATTAAAGTTTTGGAAAGTTATGTCTACGTCTTCACTCCCAAAGGAGACACCTTGCAGCTGCCAAAAGGAAGCACAGCTCTAGATTTTGCATATAAAATTCATACTAGTATTGGAGATAGATGCAAAGGAATAAAGGTCAATGGAAAAATGGCAAAAATTGATGATGAGTTGAAAACTGGAGACATGATTGAAGTGCTTTTAGGTAAAAAAATTAATGTTAACAAAAACTGGTTAGACCTGGTAAAAACCCCTTGGGCTAAAGAACATATTCGAAAGATGGTAAAATTAACCGTATAGTGATATAATCTGAATTATAGGTTATTTTTTAATAAAAAAATGATAGAAAATGAAAAGCTAAATTGTGAGGATTTCTTAACTCATGAAGATTTTAAGAGAATAAACGTGAATATTGACGATCAAGAATTGGAAAAATTAAACGGTCATTCTCTTGGCGATGGAGAAAAAACATCAAATGGGAGACTTGAAGTTGAAGCTGACTTTATACCGATTCAGCTAAATTTGGTTGATTTCCCAAAAATTAGAAAAGACTACTTGGGCTTAAATTTTTGTACCTTGAGAGAAAAAAAGGTGCTTGATAAAACTCCAATTGAGGATATTCACTTTTTAAACCCACAAACAAAAGTGGTTGGAAGAACAAAAAATAAAAATGCTTTTAGACAAGGGTTTTTAACAGAAGAAGCAGTGGTCAAAAGACTCTTAAATAAAGAGGGCAAGTGGCCAGTTAAAAAAAATATGTACCCATATTTAGCCCT
>CAZEKY010000020.1:0-1905 GCA_964512875.1 uncultured Gammaproteobacteria bacterium | reverse complement strand
AGTAAATTTAAAGCTGGACTATTTTTAGCCAACTTTATTTCATGCCACAAATCCCCTTTTTTAATGACAATAATTTCTTCTTTTTTGGCAAGTCCAATTACTGGAATATCTAAAACTACCAAATTAGCGGCCGATACTTGTGGCTTACCACCATCGACTAAAATAAAATCAGGAAAGGGCCACTCAGGATGTTTTAGCCGACGATACAATACTTCTTTTATCATTAACTGATCGTCTGGCGTCTCTTTGGAATAAATTTTAAAATGACGATAGTGACTGGAGTCAATTTTATTTTTAGCAAAAACCGTCATGGCTCCAACAAAATACTTTGAAGATAAATTTGAAATATCATAAGCCTCAAAACGAGAAATATTTTTAATGTCAGGAAAATAAACAGTCAGAAGTGTTTTTAAATCTCTCAGGGCTTTACCAATCTGATCTTCCTGGAGTTCAATTTTTTGATAAAGATGACTTAAACTTTTCCAGCCAGAGGTAATATAGTTTACTGAAGAAATTTGATCACGACGAAGCTTGGCCATTTCAAAATTTTGAGATTTTGAAAAGACAAGCATTTCCTTGTTTAATTTAGAAATTAATTTAGAAAAATTACCGTTTAAAATATGTTTAATTTTGTTAATATTTTTACGATACTCTTTGGGATCTGGACTAGGACCTGGGCAAAGATTTAGATGACAATAAAGACATTTTTTTGAAGAATGAATTTTAGAATAAAAAGGAAAAATACTTCTAATTGTTTTTAAAAGACTTTTGACAGCCATAGAGTCAGGAAAAGGGCCGTAGAAATAAGAATTAGAATTTAAGTTTGACTTAAAAGCTGCTTTAATTAAAGGTATTTTGTCTTTGGAAATAGTAATGTAAATATAACTTTTGTCGTCTTTTAGTTGAGAATTAAATTTGGGACGATATTGTTTAATTAAGCTTGATTCAAGAATTAGAGCTTCGATTTCTGAGGCAACAACACGATAATCAATGGAAGCAATTTGGGAAAGTAGTTTTTTGGTCTTGTATCCAAGGGCTTCATCGCTTTTAAAATATTGAGTGACACGTTTCTTTAGATTGACCGCTTTACCGATATAAATAATTTTATTATCACTATTTTTATAGATATAAACACCGGGTGCTGAAGGAATGCTGTCTAAACTTATCATTACCACTATTATAGTGTATAATACTGACAATTTTGATAACTAGATCAAAATTAAGAACCTTGGACAAAGAGCAAAAGGAGAGATAGAAATGGAAGAAAGAGAAGCCTTAAGAATAGTATTAGTGGCAAATGAAAGTTCAGTATTTAAAATTTTGAGTATTGCATCGAAAAAGTTAACCTATATGAAGGAGATGTATCGAAGAAAACAAGAAGCCATTTCAATTCTTAAGCAAGACAAAAATATCAATTTTAAAAAAATATCCCAACTTCAAAAAGAAGCCGATACTTACTTGGATAATATTGAAAAACTGGAAGAAGCGATAACGCTCTTAAAACTATAAGGTTCAAACCTGGAAGGGTGATTTAATCTTTTTGATTATTTACCCTTCCATTTTCTTTTTTAAATATTGTCCGGTATAACTTTTTGAACAATTAATGACATCTTTAAGGGTGCCTGCCACAACCACCTCTCCCCCTTTTTCTCCACCCTCTGGACCTAAATCAATAATCCAGTCAGAGTTTTTTATGACATCAAGGTTGTGCTCAATTAAGACAACTGTATTCCCCTTGTCGACTAATTGACGCAATACCTTAATTAATTTATCAACATCATAAAAATGAAGTCCAGTAGTGGGTTCGTCTAAGATATAAACAGTTTTGCCTATTTTTTGCTTAACGAGTTCCCTACTGATTTTAAGTCTTTGAGATTCCCCTCCAGAAAGAGTATTTGATGGTTG
>CAZEKY010000019.1:0-9104 GCA_964512875.1 uncultured Gammaproteobacteria bacterium | reverse complement strand
ATTATAAAAGTACGAATTGTTTTATCAATTCTAATATATTTTACTATTATTATAGGATCTTGTCAAGAAGTAAATTATAAACAAATTACGCACAAATAGGGACTTAAATTTAATTATATGACAGTAACTATAATTTTATAGGTAATTATATGAGAAATATAAATACTTAACAAGTATGTATTTTACATCACTTATTAAGAAAATAAAAATGGGAAAGAAATGCTTACTTGATCTTTTTTAAATAGGCCACCAGGCTGTCTTTCAACTGCGAATTGTTTAGAGCACAGACAATATTTGCCTTAAGCCATCTTAATGGATCTCCGGTGGTCATCCAATCTTCATTTTCACCAAAACTTTCAGTTAAGACAACTCCATTTTTGGCTAAAGTATTACTGGCATCAGAAAACCAAAGCTCGCCATCTCGAGATAATCCTTGTTTTTCTAATATTGGAAAAACTTTGGAAGTAACAATAAATCTCCCTCCTTGAGCAAAAGTCGAAGGAGCCTGATCGGCAGGTAGTTTTTCAAGCATGGCCGAAATTCGATTAGGATATTTTGGATCGTCAATGTATTGAGCTGCCCCATATCGAGAAATTTCATCAATGCCAACATCTTTAACAGCGATAACCTCATCTGCTTGGTATTTAGTGAAAGTCGCAAGCATTTTTGATAAAAATTGCCCAGGAGACGGTTCAATGGTTAAGTCATCACCATAGAGATAAACGAAAGGATCGTCTTTGACAAAATTTTTGGCAGACAAAAGAGGAGATCCGGTCCCATAGGGAAGGTTTAACGGTTGTTGAATAAAAGTTAAGCTGGTTTTGGATAAAATTGATTTAAGACTGTCTAAATAAGCAATTTTGTTGTTTTCAAGGAGGTATTTTTCAAGGTTTTCGTCGGAAGAAAAATAATTTTGAATTTTACTTTCACCAGTTCTAATTATTACTGCAATGTCGGTAATTCCAGCACCAAGAACTTCTTCGATTAAATATTGAATATTTGGTTTAGAAAGAACAGGAACTAATTCTTTTGGATAAGCCTTAACAACTGGTAAAAATCTGGTACCTCGACCAGCAGCAGCAATAACGGCCTTATTAACTAAAGCCATGGCTTATTTCAAATTATTAATAAATTTCATCAAATCTTCTTTGAATTGAGGATTTCTGAGGGCAACAGCAATATTTGCTTGTAACCATCTTAGTGGATCTCCGGTGGTCATCCAGTCTTCATCGCCCTCAAAGGCTTGAGTCAAAACAACACCATTTTGAGCCATATTGTTTTGAGCATCGGCAAGCCATAGTTCATTCCCCATACCGATTGATTGATTTTTTAAAATATCAACAATTTGATTGGAGATTACAAATCTTCCTCCTTGAGCAAAAGTTGAAGGAGCTTGGTCAGCAGGTAATTTTTCAAGCATGGCAGAAATTCGATTAGGATAATTTGGATCGTCAATGTATTTGGCTGAACCATATCTGGAAATTTCTTCTCTACCAACATCTTTAACGGCAATAATTGAGGCTGGCTGATATTGGTTAAAAGTTGAAAGCATTCTTGATAAAAATTGTCCTGCAACAGGTTCAATGGTTAAGTCATCACCAAACATATAAACAAAATCATCTGAGCCAATAAAGTCTTGAGCAGCCAGAACAGGGGAGCCGTTTCCATAAGGAAGATCAATAGGTTGGGCGATAAAAGTTAACTTAGCTTTGCTCCAAATTTCTTTTAAGCTATCTAAATATATTAATTTATTGTTTTGAGTTAAATAATTTTCCAAATCTTTATCTGGTGAAAAATATTTTTCGATAGAATTTTCTCCACTTCTATGAACGATAGCGATATCGGTAATACCAGCACCGATGGCTTCTTCGATTAAATATTGAATATTTGGCTTAGAAAGAACAGGAACTAATTCTTTTGGATATGATTTTACAACTGGTAAAAAACGAGTGCCTCGGCCAGCGGCGGCAATAACGGCCTTAGAAATATTGCTCATATTAGCTATATTAACATAAATGAAAATTGAAAAAACTAGTGGTGTTGACTGTTTATATTTGATAAAATAGAGAACCTTTTAAGGGCCCATAGCGTAGTTGGTAGCGCGTCCCCATGGCATGGGGAAGGTCAGGGGTTCGAGTCCCCTTGGGTCCACAATGAGAATTTTTCTAATTTGTAGTAAAAGCTTTTATCACCAGGTTGCAAAAATAAAAAGCGAGCTTGAAAAAAGAAAATACCTGGTTGAGTTACCTAATTCATTTGAAAATCCAGATAAAGAAAATGAGATTCGAAAGAAAGGGAAAGAAGAGCATTCAAAATGGAAAGGAGAAATGTTTAAACATAGCAGGCAAGTAATTGAAAAATGTGATGCTGTTTTGGTTTTGAATTTTGATAAAGGTGGGTATAAGAATTACATTGGTGGAGCAACTTTTTTGGAAATGTATGATGCTTTTAGGTTAAATAAAAAAATATTTTTATTCAATGAAATTCCTGAAGGGATTTTAAAAGATGAAATAATTGGATTTCGTCCAATAATTATAAACGGAAATTTGGATATGCTGGCTAATTTTCTATAAGTAACTTTTTTAAAAGTACTATCTTTGAACGGAGATTGTTGATAAAATTAAGTCGTTTTAGGATCAATCGCCCATTAAAATAGGCCCATAGTGAAATGGTTATCACTGGGATCTCCAAAATCTCCATTTGAGGTTCGAATCCTCATGGGCCTGCAAAAATAATTCATCAAAAAAGGAGTTTATTGTTTATGACCAAAATAACTAATAAAATAATCCTTAATCCATCCACTTTGAGTGAGAATTTTGATAAAAATCTTTTTGAAAATATTACCTATGGCCCTTCTTTTTATGATCATCAAGAAGTGGTAACTCAGCTAAGGGATAAAAATCCCTATACCATTACGGTTGTTATTGAGTCTTTAAAATATGAATATTGGAACAGAAAGGAATATGTTAAGAAGACAAAAGTACCGATTATCAGTCAATATAGGGAACTTTTATACGACATGTTTAATAAAGAGTATGGAAGACAAGAAAGCAATGATATATATAGGGAATGGCTTAATAAATACCGACCACTACATGAAAAAGAAGGAAAGTATGAGATGGTTGATGAATATATCATCAACCAAGAACTTGAACCGAGATATAAACAAAAAATTCTTGAAAGATTTAAAAATCACGAACAATTATTCAAAAATCGTTTTCGGATAGATAGAAATCGTTATTATAATCTTCCCAAACCCCTTGATTATATTGATTGGCGAACTCCTTATGATAATATTTTTGTTTGGGAAGAAAATGGTCAAAAGTTAGCTAGACGCGGTGGCAGCGGTTCATCTGGTGCTCGTGAGACCAATAGTATTTTTGTTTTTGGTCTATTGAAATTAAATAAAACCCATCCAATCCCGTCTTATTTGTTTCTTTATTCAGAGAAAAACAAACTGCTATTTGTAAAAAAGTTTAACAGTCTTTGTCTACCCCGATTTGATATTGGTTCAAACTATGATTTAGAGTATTCGGAACAAGAAAGACTCAAACAAAGTGGAACTTTTTTGCATTGGGATGTCATAAATGAAATTAAAGAGATTGAAACCATGCGTTTGTAAAAATATACAATGTATTATTATTTAATTCAGCCTTGTGGGGAAGTTACATGTAATAAACTGGTACATGATTGTCTATTGAAATGTAATAAACTTGTAGATACTTAGTATCCAATTTAGTACTAATATGGATATTGACATTATCCAAATTAATGATAATATTGATATATTGTATGCTAAAAAGATCAATTGAACCGTTTATTGAGAAATATTTACAAAGTAAAGAAAATAAAATTCTTTTTATTTGGGGACCTAGACGATCAGGGAAAACTACTCTTCTTGAGAAGATTGCATTAGAACATCAAGTACCAATTTTTAACTTTGACTCTTTAACTGACAGGGAAAGGTTCGTTCCAAGAGAGGAAGTATTGGCAAAAATTGTGAAAGAGCATAAAATTATTCTTATTGATGAGGTTCAAAATTATCCGGAAAGTACCGTATCTCTTAAACTACTTCATGACAAATTTAAAGTAAAAGTCATTGCAACAGGAAGTTCTGAGTTGCGTCAGAAATCAAATGATTTTGATACTCTTGCTGATCGATTTGTTGAGCAATATTGTCTGCCACTATCTATATACGAGATCGCAGATAATACAAAAATTCTGGCATATGAAAAGAATAGTTTCTTGAAAGAAATGCAAATGAAATTACAAATTTTTGGTGCATACCCTGAAATTTATACAAGTCAAACTCTTTCGGAAGGCGAGAAAGAAGAGAAGTTGCAAAAAATTCTTGATACTTATGTTTTAAAAGATGTTATTAATATTTACAATTTAAAAAATGAAAAACTTGCTAAGGACATTCTGACTCAAATTGCATTGCAACTTGGTAGTGAAGTATCCGTGCGGGAGATTGCTAGGAATCTTGGAGCAGATAAGGTAACAGTATCAAATTACATAGAGATTTTTATTAAAAACTATATTTTAATTCCGCTTCCATCATTTAAAACAAACGCCAGAAGAGCTGTTTCTGAGCACCGTAAGCTTTATTTTTATGATCTTGGTATAAGAAATATTTTGGTTAAAGATTTTCGAGATATTTCTTTAAGACCTGATAAAGGTGGTCTTTTTGAAAACTTTATTATTATTGAGCTAGAGAAATTAAAAAAAATATATAATATCCACCAAACAATGTATTTTTATAGAGAATATGGAGGTAAGGAGATCGATGTTGTTTTGGAGGATTACAAAAAAAACTATACTTGTCTTGAAATAAAAATGGACAAAAACAATGGTAATAAAAACATTTTCCCTTTGGATCATAATTTTTTTGTCATAAATTCCAGTAATTATTTTGAAAATATAGATAAGGTAATAAACGGAAAATTAAACATTTAGATTAAAAGTGTTTATCTTGTGTGCTTGGTATAATAAGTTCTGATATATTCAACTAGTGCCTGCCAAGCTTAAACCTTATAATGATTGATTAACGGATTGTTTCACTTTTAAATAGATGATAAATTATTAGAAATGATAATAGTGGGAAT
This sequence comes from uncultured Gammaproteobacteria bacterium, assembly GCA_964512875.1. GTDB lineage: Bacteria > Patescibacteriota > Microgenomatia > UBA12405 > UBA12405 > WARW01. Next base: position 3,999 of record CAZEKY010000019.1, on the reverse strand, counting down.
AACTGGAACCAACGGATCAGGAAAGGGGACAGTGGTTGAATATTTGAAACAAAAAAAGAATTTTCTTCATTTTTCAGCCAGAGCTTTTTTAGTTGAAGAAATTAAAAAAAGAAAAATTGAAGAAAATCGAGACAATATGGTTTTGGTAGCAAACGAATTAAGAGAAAAATATGGTTCGAGTTTTATTATCGATGAGCTATTTAAAAAAGCTAAAAAAACAGCTAAAAATTGTGTGATTGAAAGCATAAGAACAATTGGAGAAGTGAATTCACTAAGAGAAAAAGGCAACTTTGTTTTATTAGCGGTGGATGCAAAGACAGAAAAGAGATATGAAAGAATTAAGATAAGGGGGAGTAGTACTGATATGATTTCTTTTGAAAAATTTATTGATGATGAAAAAAGAGAAATGTCTTGCGAAGATATAAACAAGCAAAATATAAAAAAATGTATCGAAATGGCTGATTTTAAAATTAACAATGATGAAACAGTTGAAGAGTTAAATAAAAAAATTGAAGAATTTATTAAATATTTAAATATAGATGATAAACAATAAAAGAAAAATAAGACCAAATTGGGATGAGTACTTTATTAAAATTGCCGCTTTGGTTTCTGAAAGATCAACTTGTTTGAGACATCATGTTGGAGCAATAATTGTAAAAGATCGACGAATATTGACAACTGGTTACAACGGAGCAGCTTCGAATACAAAAGATTGTTTGGAGTTGGGATGCTTAAGAGATGAGCAAAAAATAGCCTCAGGTGAAAGACATGAAATTTGTCGAGCAATACATGCAGAACAAAATGCCATTATTCAAGCTGGAAAACATGGTGAAAATGTTGAAGGGGGAACCATTTATTGCACCCATTCTCCTTGTATTATTTGTGCCAAAATGATTGTAAATGCTGGGATTAAAAAGATTGTAACCTATGCAAATTATCCTGATGTTGGAGGAGTTAAAGATTTACTTAAAGAAGCTGGTGTTGAACTATTAATAATTGATCGACCAAGTGATACAATTAATTTCCTGGACTAGAAACAGGAAAGATGAGAATAAATAAAAAAGAGGTACTTTGTTTGAAGAGAAAATTAAAAAGCGAAGGAATAAAAGGTTTAGCTTTGGATATTGATGATACCTTGTCTTTAAGTATTGATAATTTGGTCAATGAGTTTTTTCAAAAGCTAGGTAATCCGGAGAATTTAACAGCTGAGACACTGATTAAAAAATACGGACATACGAACAACGTGCCTTATTGGCAAAATGAAAAGGATATCAGAATTATAAAAGAAATTAATAATTCGATTGGTTTTCATAAAAAACTTCCTTTAATTAAAAATGCTAATAAAATAGTTCAAGAAATCAACAAAACGGTTCCGATTGTCGCCTATATCACAGCTAGACCAGTTAGTATTGCTCAAGCAACCAAATATTGGCTGAAAAAACATAATTTTCCTTATGCTCCGGTAATTTCAAGGCCAAAAAACGTTAAAAATGAAGATGGAGGTAAGTGGAAGGCAAAAGTATTAAGATGTTTGTATCCAGAAATTTTGGGAATCGTTGATGATAATTGTAGATTACCTTTTTACCTAGGAGAAAAATATAAGGGAACTGTTTACTTGTATGGAGGATTAAAGGTTAAAGATAAAAACCTTAATATTACTCATTGTAAAAACTGGATTGAGGTAGCAGATAAAGTGAGTAACTGTAAACTTAACGACGACCGCGATTGATGCTTTGAAACCTGGCATTGGGTTTAAAGTTTACTGGAGCTTTTTTGCCAGGAAAATTTGGAATAAGAGGTTTGACAATCTTATTGATTAAAGTTTTTTTAACATCAGAATCTTTTTGAGTCTTTGATTTAGTCATATCTTAATTTTAAAGGTTAAAGCTCTATTTTTCAATTAATTTTGAAGTTGGGAAATATATAACGTCTTGAATATTGCTAGTGTTGGCAAATAACATGGCTAGTCGGTCAACACCAAGCCCAATTCCAGCACAAGAAGGAAGTTTTTGACAGGCTTTTATAAAATCAGTGTCACAAGGTGGTGTTGGCAATTTGTTTTTTTGTCTAAAGATTTTTTCATGATCAAAACTTTTTTTCAGAGACAAAGAGTCATTTGATTCAGTGTAAGCGTTAGCAATTTCCATTCCTCCAATATACAATTCAAATCTTTGACTAAAAGCAACTTTGTTGGGACAAGGTAAACAAAGAGGGGAGATTTGAGTAGGATAATCATAAATAAAAACAGGTTTATCGAGTGGTAGTTTGGATTCAATTTCGTTGATAAAAATTTGATTATAAAGTGGCTCCCATGAAGAAATATTGTCAGTATTGTAACCTTTTTTCTTAGCTATTTTAATCATTTTTTGAAAAGTGAGATATTTTGATAAATCCATTTTGGCATGCTCTATAAATAAATCATTTAGAGAAAAAGAGTAGTAGGGGTCAGCCAGATTAATTTTTTGATTCTGATAAATCAAAAGATTACTAGTCTTTTTGTTCTGTTTTTTCAATACATGATGAAAAGCGTTAAGAATTAAGTTTTGGGTGGTGGCTGAAATATCGTGATAATTTTTTCCAATTTCATACCACTCAAGCATAGTAAATTCCAAATTGTGAGTTGGACCAATATCTTCCAAATCTCTAAAAACCTTACTAATAGAAAAGCAATTACCAATTCCTTGAGAAATTAATTTTTTAAGCGAAGATTCGGGAGATGTGGCTAAATAAAAATCTGTTTTTTTTTCTAACCAGTGTGTTTTAAGAGGATAAAGATTGGACTCAAGGGGGGTTTTGCTTAATAGAGTTGGTGTTTCAACTTCATGATAATTTTTAGCAATAAAATAATCCCTCAGTGATTGAAGGGTCCACTCCTTGATAAAGTGAGTATTAAAATTCATTTAAATAATTTTACAACTTGTTGACACGTTTTGAGATTAAATTCTTTCTTATAACCACAAAGATAAGTTGGATCACAGCATCCCTGACATTGTTGACAGGTTGAACAAAGAGATAAGGTTTGACTAAAATTTGAGACATAGACTGAAGGATCATTATTGATGTCTCCTAATTTTAAAGAAGATTCACAACAACCAGTAATCATTCCGTTTGAGTGTAGAGATAATTGAAGGCAACCAAAATTTTTGGAAGGAAAAGTTTGATAGTTTTTTTTAATATTTAGAGACTCCTTATTGCTTAAAGATAAAAGACGATCAGTTAAATAGGTTTTTGGTAGATCAAAAACATTAAAAGAGTCCCTGTATCGATAGGAGTCTTTGGTAACTAAAAACATAATTTCAACAGGAAAACCCATTGCTATGGCACTTTTTATAAAAGCAATACTTTTATCATAGTTTCCTTGTCCTCGATTTTTGTCATGAATATCACAAGGACCATCAAGAGAAACGAGGAGTTGACAGTTATTTGGTTCTTTAATTTGGTTGATACAGTTAATTGTACCGTTGGTAATTATGCTGATAAATATATCTTTCTCTATCAAAGTATTAACTAAGTCGGGAAAATCTTTTAAAGTGAAAACTTCACCACCGCAAAATAAGACTGATTTAAGTTTTAGCTTTTTTGAAACGAGATAAGAAGAATAATTATCAATAAAAGTGAGTATTTCTTGATTAGAGAGTTTTTTTGGGGTTTTTTGAGTGTAGCAGTAACGGCAATTTAAATTACATAATTCTAAGGGAGAAATGTAAATGTTTTCTAAGCCGTTTTTTATATTTTTATCTAATTTCATAAAAAAAGCGGACACAAGGTCCGCTAATAAAAAATTATTTTTTTATTATTTAAGTTTAGTTGACTCTTTGTGTTCAGTTTTTTTCTTACACCAACGACAATATTTAGTGAATTTTAATTTATCTGGAGTATTGGTTTTGTTTTTTTCAGTTAAATAATTTTGAGCACCACAAGTTGAACAGATTAAAGCAATCAAAATTCTTGGTGTTTTTTTAGATTTTGCAGACATAGGTGGTATTTTAAACTAAAAAT
>CAZEKY010000018.1:5314-9249 GCA_964512875.1 uncultured Gammaproteobacteria bacterium | reverse complement strand
TTCAATCTCAGTCATAATTTTTTGATTGTTTACTAAAAAATACGACTAAAAAAGACAAAAACTTGATACTCAACTTAAAATGATTAATACTATTATTAATGCCTCAAATTATCAGTATTATAGTATTCATTAGTATTTCTCTCTTTTCTTATCTTTTTTCAATTTCTACTTTTTATTATTTTGCACCTCAGCTACTTGCCTTAATTTCTATTGCCACCATCATTCTTTATTTTTCAAAAAAAAGCACTTCAATCTATTTAATTGCTTTACTGATTAATATTGTTGTTTTTTCCACCAACGGTCTTAATTCTCCTTTTTTCTTTCTCATTTATTTCTTTCTTTTTCTTTTAGCTTTTCAAAACCCAGTTTCTTCAACCTTAACTTATTCACTTTTTTTAGTTCTAATACTATCACAATCACTCAATTCATTTGGATCCATGATTTCTTTAGCATCCCTTCTCTTAGTAACTCCCCTCACCTGGTTTATCGGAAAACAAATTATTGAAAAAAATAAAAATGAAGAAATTATTGCCAGTGATGAAACCAGTGTTTTATTGTGGCATTCTTTAAAATTAAAAACCGGTCTTTGCCAAATCATTGATTCGTGTTCAGAGTTGCTATCTTCACCTTTAACCAGCTTTCAAAAAAGCAATGCAAATAAGATTAAAGACTCAGCTAAATATCTCTTAAATTCTTCTGAGCAATTAACTAAAAAAATCGATCAAGAATCAGATGAATAGTAAAAAAAAGCTACTTTACTTTTTGTTATTTTTTTTCTTTTTTAATAAAAACATTATCCGCGCTCAGACTTTTGATTCTGCTAGTTTCCATATCGACTTTGGAAATTTCAATATGACTTCAGGTAAAAAAACATCAACCAGCTATACCCTAACCGACACTGTTGGCCAAAATGCTCCTGGACAATATGATTCTACTGGTTATGTTTTAAAGGCAGGTTTTCAATATCTTTACGACAAAAACATTCCCATCTCTTTTTCCATTAGCGATCTTGATCTAAATTTTGGGAACTTAACCCCCAATATTGCTTCAACCATCACTAACACTATTACTATTAGTACCCCATCGGGACACGGCTATGATATTTTAGCTATTGCCAATCACCCATTAAAAGCCCTTGGTACTATTTCTACCATTCCAGATACCAGATGTGACTCTGGAACTTGTTCCGAATCAGTTTCAGACATCTGGGTCAACAACAACACTTACGGATTTGGATTTAATGCTAGTGGAGATGGTACTTCAAGCTATTTTCCATCCACCAATCACTTCAGACACTTTGCTGACAGTTCTATAAATGAAACTGCTAAAATTTTTATGTCAGAATCTGTTCCGGTAGAAAATCATTCCGCTTTAATTAAATACAAAATCAATATCCCTTCAACTCAAACAGCCGCTACTTATGAAAATTCAATTAATTTTATTGCTGTTCTCAAATACTAAAAATGTCAAACTTTAATCTCACTCTTTCACCAGCCCAAATAGAATATGTTTTAAAACCTGGAGTTAGTCTTATTCAAACTTATACTGTTACCAATAACTCCAATACTCAAATTCGGCTAAGCACTGAAATTTTACCCTGGATTCCCAGCGGCACTGATGGTTCAATAAATTATTCTCAAGCAACTAATAACCCCAATATTGATTTTTCACTAGCCAATGCTGATTTAAAAATAGGAGAAACTTTTATCTTAAATCCAAATTCTAGCAAACAATTAATTTTAAAGATAAAAACAAGTAGTAATTTAACTTACTTAGACAGCTACTATACTCTATTTATCAGTCAAGAGAAAATCAACACTACTCCCAGGGACACCTTTAGTTCTGCCACTGGAAAAATTGGCTCTCACATATTGCTAACCACCTCTGATACTGAAAATCCAAAAGTAGAAGCTCAGATTCAAGATTTTAAAATTTCTCCAAAAATTAAAGATGTTTTTTTAAGACCAATTACTTTTGAAGGAAAAATTAAAAATAATTCTCAATTCTTTTTTAAAAGTGACGGTAAGATTATCATTTCAAAAAACGATAAGGTTATTAAAGAATTAATTTTAAATCAAGATAATGTTTTAAATTATCATAGTCGTAATTTTTCCTGTAACCAAGAGTATCTTTGTCAAATCAACCCTCCTCTTTGGCCCGGATATTATCAAGTATCTTTAATATTAAATGAAAATCTTAATGCCAAAAATTATGAAACTTCATTTTTTGTTCTACCCATAACTCCCTTTCTTTTAATACTTTTACTATCTTTATTGTTACTTTTTAAAAAAATATTAAATAAACTAGACATTAAAAAATAATTTTAACAAGAAAATTTTTGTTATTTTTTTTAACAGCAATAACTTCAAAAAATAGGCATTATGTTGTTGACAATAACGTCTAAAAAGCGATATCTTTATTCATAACTAAATAATGTAAACAAAATGAAAAGATCTCATTACCCCTCATCCTGCTTTTTTCTTTTTTTGATACTTTCTCTTTTCACGAGTAGTAATCAAGTTTTAGCTGTCAGTAATTTAAAAAATCAAATGACCAATGCTCAGTTGTCTTTTTTTGGTCGTTTGACTAGTAGCAACGGTTCAATCATAAATTTATCAACCTCAGGAAATCCTTCAATTTCTACTGCCAATTTAGCTTCTGGGGACACCATTGCTATTGCTTCAAGTGCCACCACTTCCTCTCTTTACACTATTAAAGATATTATGGATGTTGATAGTATCGAAATTGCAACTGCTATCGGAACGACTACTACTTCTTCCTATGTAATTGCCACCCGCTCAGCTATTCACACTGTCACTTTTACTCCGACTTCTTCAACCACTGGAGAAAAATGGGAATTTTTAATTAAAACTACTAATCGTAGTGGTGAAGTTTACAATGACGGTATTCCTGATCAAACCGGTTTTGATCTTGGAGGATTAACTGCTGCTGATGTTACCTGTCCTCTTGGAGGTACTGCTACTATTGGCACCACCACCATTCCTGTCAGCATGATTAATGTTGGCTCAACTGGTTCTTATATCTCAGTCCTATGTTCAGGGGGAACAACCAGCACTATCGGAGTTCCCATTTCTATAGTTGTTGGAAAAACACCTGGTAATAAACTAATTAATCCCTCTCCTGGTCTAGGCCACATTCCAGGTCAAGCTAGCGGTAGCTCAGATACTTACAATTATGCTATTAGGCAATTAGATAGTAGCGACGCAATTATTGATACCTCTTTTGCCAAACTTGCCGCCACTGAAAGTGTCCGAGTTACTGCTATCGTTGATCCAACTATTACTTTTTCCATTGGTACCTCAAATTCAACCACTGCTGGAGTCAATAGATGTGGTTCACCTTTAAGTATTTCAGCACCAAACACGACTCCAACAGCTGTATCTTTTGGTCCCTTAGTTTTAGGTGCACCTAATGATTTAGCTCAAAGCCTACACTGTACCACCAATAGCGTTAGCGGCTACGTAGTTCAAGTTTTTGAAAACCACCCTTTAACCATGATTGGTTCAAACATCACTCTTCCCGACACTACTTGTAATGGTGCTGGGTGTACCACCACTCTTGGAAAAGGATGGTCAGCTTTTACCAGTTCAGGTTTTGGATACGCTCTTGAAGTTGGTTCAACCAGTGCCGGAGCTACTCTAGCTATTGGAACTACTCAATACCGACCTTTTGGTGTTGGTGAAGCCGGAGCTAAAACTATTTTAAGTCGAACTAACACTCCTGCTGACACTGATTTTATTTATATTTGTTATCGAGCCACTGCTAGCACTGTTCAACAAGCAGGAACTTATGAAAACTCTATTAGTTTTATTGCCACAGCAACTTTCTAAAAATTATTAAATAAAAATGAAACCTGCCAATCTTAAAAAAAACCAATCTCTTCTTTTTTTACTTCTACTATTTTCAAACTATTT
>CAZEKY010000018.1:3420-5214 GCA_964512875.1 uncultured Gammaproteobacteria bacterium | reverse complement strand
AGCAATTGGCTTAGTGTTTCTCCCTCAACTTTTAAATTAAAAGGTGGTGAAACCAGGGCTCTTTCTTTAATTATCACTCCTCCCGCTAACGCCCTTCCAGGTGGACACTACGCTGCTGTTATCTCCACCCCAGACCCTGATATTTCCATCTTAAATTCTACCGGTGCTACAGTTCAAACCAAAGTCGGCACCCTTGTCTACGTCACCATTCCTGGCGATATTGTTCAAAATGCTATTGTTAAAAATTTTAATACTGAAAAGTTTTATGAATTTGGACCAATTGATTTTGATACTACCATTCAAAATCTTTCCGATATTCATATCAAACCAGTCGGTAGTATTAACATTACTAATTTTTTTGGTAAAGAATCCATCATTGAGTTTAATAAAGAAAAAACTAATATTTTTCCAGGTAAAACCAGAGATTTTGAAAATCAACTAAATAAAAAATGGCTTTTTGGACGCTTTAAGGCTGAATTAAAATTCATCTATGGCACAGACGAGAATAATATTGCTTCCGCTTTTATCTACTTTTGGGTTATTCCTTGGAGACTTATTATCTTAATTACTGCTACTGTTGTCATCATCGTCACTGCCACTCTTATTCTTAAAAAGAAAAGCGGCGGTAAAAAAGAAACTGAAGAAAAAGTAGATGAGCTTGAAAAAGAACTAGAAGCTTTAAGAAAAAAATATAAAGATCAATAATGTGGCTACTTTTTTTATTCTTTTTGTTAACCAAGACAACTCCAGCTTACTCTTTTGAGATTTATGATTCAGGCGACGTTTCAGTTTCCGCCTCAATTGGAGAAAACGAAGTCACAATTTTTGGATATACCTCTCCTCTTTCTCAAGTAGAACTAAGTGGAATTAATATCTATTCAAAAGATTACAGTGATGACACGGGTTATTTTGAATTTAACAAGCTAGTCTTACCCAAAAACCCTTCAGAGTTATGTTTTCAATCTCAAGATCACCATAATCGAGCATCTTCTCTCCTTTGTCTTCCCCCACCTCCGGCCACTAATTATCACACTGATATTGGACCAATTATTCTGCCTCCCACCATTTCAATCGACAAAAGTGATATCGACCCTCACTCAACCGTTATTTCTTCAGGTCAAAGTATTCCCAACTCAAAAATTATTCTTTATTTTTACAAAACCAATAATCAGGCCAAATCCTTCCCTAAAAGCGTTAGTGCCTACTCTTTACCAGAAATTGAAACTCAAAGTGACCATAACGGTTTTTATAGTATTAATCTACCCACTGCTTACTCAAGCGATTATCGATTTTACTCCTCAGTTAATTATCAAAATAGTTTTTCTCCAAAATCCAATACTCTTCTTTATTTAATGCCTTCTTTGTTTTGGCTCTTTATTCAAAAAAATATTTATTTTATCTTTCTTTTTTCTCTTTTTATTTTCTCTTTGCTTCTTTTCTTCACTCTTCTTTACCTCAATTCACGTCCTTTAGCCCTCTTTAAACCTTCTCTTTTCCCCTTAGCCCTTAGAAGCTCATATCCGGCTATCAAAAAGCAACATTACCCTTCTCTTTATCCCGACAAGCTAGCTCGTAATTCAAAAATTCCTCGATAATTTGCTACACTTAGTTAGTGAAAAACAAATATTTAATAGTTATCATTATCTTTCTTCTTATTGCCCTAATCGCTTCACTTTCCTTAGTACTTCAATCAACAACTATTAGCAAAAAAGCCACTAGTCAAAACCAAAGCATTATTGCCTTAGAAAATTCATATCTTTTTGTCTCTCCCCTGCAAGTCAAAGCTGATGCTAA
>CAZEKY010000018.1:0-3320 GCA_964512875.1 uncultured Gammaproteobacteria bacterium | reverse complement strand
TCTAATCTTGTCAAAATATTATTTTCTTTTTCAAAGGGTCTTACTAGTACTTATAATATGTAGTTGTTTCATAGCTAACAAAGATTACAGTTAACCTCTTACTTCAATGAGGAAAGTAAATATTTGACCACTCTTTCACTTTGTTTTTCTAAAAGATACTTCTTATCACAAAAGCATGTCTACTGCTAGAAATATTGCGATTAAGATATCAATAAGATTCAATTACTATCTATTCTTATCAACTAAAAGGAGAAAGATTTAAGCCTATATCTAAAAATTGAAACACATCAAAACAAACACTTTATTTAAATGTTACCGTCACTGAGTCGTTAAGAATAAGACCATCTACTCGAGCAGAAACTGAGTATTGTTTAGCTTGAAGCGAAATAATATTAAAAGTAGCCTTACCTAAACTATCAGTTATTTCTTCTTGCACTCCATAACCTGTCAGTTCCACAACTTTCCCTTTAATACCTCTACCTTCCTTGTCTAAAACGAAAACATTAACGACACAAGAATCCTCACCGTTAGCTTTAGCTAACAATTTTTGTCCAATAATTAAAGAATTAGTAACCGATACATCTTCTTGGCTTTCAGCCTTACTTAGAGTAATTAGAGCTTTTGGGATAACTGTAGTGCCCAGATAAATAACTACAGCTACCATTATTAATAAAGCAAAACTAACAAAAACTTTCTTATTGGATAGAGCTTTCATCTATGTAAATAGTATCACATTTTTAAAAAAGAATAAAAAAACACTAAATTAGCAGAAGGGGTAAGTAATCAATAATGAATTCATTATAATTTTTATGCCAACAATAAGGCAATATTTACAATAATATACAAAAACTATAAGAAGAAAAATCAATAATCTAATATTAGAAACAAATCAAGACAGCAAAGTCATACTCTATATGGCATGGAGTATCAAATAGATACATAATAAGCTTATAAAAACATAAACTACTCTTGCAAATCAGTCCTCTGCTACAACAAACAGCTTCACTAAAAAAGACTTAAAAATATTATCTAAACCGTACTTATATATATCATTTAAGATCTAATAGCATTATCCGCAGATAACCGCACCTAATAAAAATATTACAAAACAATAGTGCCCTAATATGATGCCTAATGAATCACTAGGATAGTAGAGATACCTCATGTGTAAGGCTGAGTGAAAATATTTAAAACAATCATAACCTCATAAAAGATTAAAAATCTACTATCAAAATGTATCAATAAAACACAAAAAATGGCCTATTGACAGCCTTTTTCTAATAGTAGATATTATATATATAATATTAATTTAAATAATATAAACATGTATAAATCATATAATTTCGAACCTAAATCTTTATCACCGCACAAGAAATTTAATTTCAATTTAATGGCTGAAAAGCTAGTCCCTTTTTTAATTATTGCTGCAACCTTCGTTTGGCTTTGGAAATAGCGTTCTTATGACCACTTCTGTTTTTGCTTCTTATCAAAATTGGCTTAAAAACAAAAACTATTCTGATGCCACCATCAGAAATTATTTAGTTGATTTAAAAAAATACTTTAATTTTTGTAATCCTGATACTTCTGATCTTTCAGATATTGTTTTTAATGAAAATAAATTATCTTCATATCTAGAAACAATAAGTCGCGATCAAAATTATAAGCGCTTTCAAGCTTCGCTTTCTAAGTTTTTTCAATACGCTATCGATCAACACCTAATCTCGATCAATCCTTTTAATAAAATACGCAACGTCAAGGCGGTTATAAATACTGAATCAATTCTAAAGCAATACCAGCAAGAGCTAACACATCAGAAATTCTCCTTTTTAACTATAAAAAACTACATCAATGATATTCGACAGTTTATAAATTGGACAAATAATGGATTTAACTAGCCTTTTTGACCAATCACGCTTCGACAAATACGTTGCTTATTTAAAAAGCAGCCAGCTTTCTGATTCAAGTATTCAAAGAAAAATATCTTCACTTACTTCTTTTAAGAAGTTTTTAATCAAAAAAAAGTTAATTAAAAATGGCGAAGTTAAGAATGACTTCTTCTCAAATTCATCAAAAGAAAACGATTTTAAACAGAATTTATTATCAAAACTAAAATCAAATCCTTTTATTTATCGTTATTTAATAGCTTTTTCTATTTTTACTATTGTTTCTGGTCTTGGATTTACCTTGTATCGACAAGCTTATCTTCAATCACAAAAACAACTAGCTTATTCAACCGCTTCAGCTATGGTAACTGGCGGCCGATTTTTATCTTTTCAAGGACGTTTAACAGATTCGGCTGGTAATCCTATAATAACTTCGACAAATATAGTCTTTAAACTTTTCAATGTTGGCACAATAGGTACCGGCACCACACTTTATACCACCGGTACAGGCGGAACAGTAATTCCAGATGCAAACGGAATCTTTTCTGTGACCATTGGTAAAAGCCACGGTTCGACTATTCCATCTTCTGTTTTTACTGAGAATCCAGAAATATGGCTTGAAATAACAGCTGGCGGAGAAGTAATGAGCCCCAGGCAACAAATAGCTACTGTTGGATACGCTCTAAATTCAGAAACCTTACAAGGATTACCCCCTTCTGCTAGCGGGTTAAAAGATACAGTGTTAGTAATTGATGGAAGCGGCAATCTTAACCTTGGAGAAACATCTCCAACTATTAAGTCAACCTCAGGGACATTAGGTATTGAAGGACAAGCTGTCTTAATTAAAGCCACAGATGGTTCCGGTGGTAATATCACTATTAATCCAGATGCTAGTGGCACCATAAAATTAATTACTGAAGGAACTGGTGACTCTGCTGGTTTTATTAATGCCACTAATGCCAATTTGGCTACCGGTAATCTTTTTAATGCATCAATCAATAACACTAACCGTGCTTATAACTTCATTAATTTTCAAAATTACAATATTGGTACTTCGACTTTAACTTCACGCTTCTCAGTTGATGCTTACGGAAACGCTCTTGTTGGTGGAACTTTAACAGCAACAAACATATCAATTGGTAACACTTTAGTTACTAGTTCTGCTCAAGAGCTAAATTATTTAGATGGAATTGCTGTTACTGCAGGAACCTTAATTTTTGGCAACGGATCAAGATTTGCAAATACTGCTGTTGGTCTTAGCGGCCAAATTTTAATAAGTAATGGAAGTGGAGCCCCAACATGGATTAATCATATTGATAATGACACTCTTTACACTGCTTCAACTGGTGTCACTAAAGTTGGTAATGATTTTAGACTAGATCTTGCTTACTCTCCTATCTGGACAGGTATTCACACTTTTTCTACTGGTGCTACTAT
>CAZEKY010000017.1:0-9317 GCA_964512875.1 uncultured Gammaproteobacteria bacterium | reverse complement strand
ATTTGTCTTTTTATTCTTCTAGGTTCTTTAGCCAAGGAATATAACCACTCAAAACCTCTTTTTCTCCATTTCAGTGGGGCTCTTTTTAAAGCTCCACTATAATAATCAAAGCTTCGGCCCACCCCAATGACAACACCAGCATCAAGCTTCTTTAAGTTGTTATAAATCCACTCTTCTTGTTTTTTCATTCCATAAGCTACAAACAACACATCAGGCTTAAATTCATTGATTTTACGAAGCACTTCTTTATTATCAACAACAGGTTCTCCTTGACTCCAGGATACATTGTGATCATTCAGTGAATACTTAGACCCAAGATACTTGGCCGTTTTTTCAGCCCTATCTTCAAAAGCACCCAAAAAGTAAAGTTTATACTTTCTTTTAGTAGCTAATTTACATAGTTCAGATATCAAGTCCACTCCTCTAACTAACTGTCTATCATAACTATTTTCTAGCACTTTTATTCCTGAAGCAAATCCGCTAATAGTTCTTCTAAAAAAGTTTTTACCTTTTATATTTTGGGCCCAGAGTAACCCCACGCCGTCAACCACATTTAAATTTGTTTTCTTTAAAATTGTCTCAAAATCTTTACTCTTTGTACTTTTTATTACAAACTCAGGATTTACTGTTGCCACCCACCTTCTTTTAGCCTTAGAAGCGAGCCACTCCTCAATAATCATTAGCACTTGACACATATCTCCGCTAAATAGTGAAATATTTGATATTTCCCACATCTTTAGGCCACTACTGATCATTGTTTTTTTCCTTTTTCTCATTATTTTTACTTATATAAGCCTTTATGTCTAAATAATATCATTTTTAATAATATAATTTTTATCAAAATAATATTATAAGGTTTACTTTTATATCTTGTAATATAACATTAAACAATAAATCCACTAAGTATATCATTTTTTAATTACCAAAATATTACAAGATATTTTTTTACCGAATAAGAAAGTGGCTTTATTTAACATAATAGAACAAATATATTACTCTTCTAAAATAGCGATATTAAAGGGATATTATGTGAATAATTAACTTAAACCTCTAATAAATTTATCTATTTATGAAATTTATCGATATATTGATACTAATTTACAGAAAAATTTGTTTTAAATTTTAAATTAATTTAAAGTTATAAGACTAACAAGTCAAATATATCACCTAATTGCTCTTTCATATATATCTAGGTTTTCGATTGCCATGGCAGTCCCCTTAATGACACAAAATTGCGGCTCAAGAGCCACATGTGCCGAAACACCAATTTCTCTTGTAATTAGAGTTCCAAGGTTTTTTAATTGAGCAGTTCCCCCACTTAATACTATCCCTCTATCAACAATATCGGCAACTAACTCAGGTGGAGTAATTTCTAGTGTTTCTTTTATAACCACCAAAATTGAATCCAGCATCGGTCTTAGGGCTTCATAAACATCATCAGTGCTTACTATCACATTTTTAGGTAATCCATATACGGAGTCTCGACCGCTTATCTCTATCGTTTCATATTTTTTAGGCTTAATTGCACTTCCTAGCTTTATTTTAATCAATTCCGCTGTTTGAGCACCAATAACAACGCTATATTTTTTCTTTAAATAGTCCATAATACTTTTATCTAGCTTGTTACCCCCTATACGTGTACTTTTGTAAGTTACTACTCCTCCAAGTGCAATTACGGCCGCTTCTGCTGCGCCACCGCCAATATCAACGATCATATTTCCAAAAGATTCAGATACCGGTATTTTTGAACCTATTGCCGCCGCTAACGGTCCATCAATTAAATGGGCCTTTCTGGCTCCTGCCGACAAAGTGGCATCAATTACAGCTCTTTGTTCCACTTGGGTTACTCCTGCAGGCACGCAAATCATCACTTCAGGCCCAATAAACCAATTATTCCCCATCACTTCTTTTAAAAAATACTTCAACATGGCTTCAGTAACCTCATAATCAGCGATAACACCATCTTCTAGTGGTTGAATAACCTCAATATACTCAGGTGTTTTGCCAAGCATTTTTTTAGCCTCATTACCTACCGCCAGAACTTTTCTGTCTTCGATTCCAACCGCCACAATTGTAGGTTCATTTAAAACCACCCCCTTACCAACTTCCCAAACAACAGAATTAGCTGTTCCCAAATCTATTGCTAACTTCTTAAACAAACTCATAGCTTTATTCTATCCTAATAAACTTTGATTTACATCTAATATTCCAATTAAGATATAATATGATCATGTCAAAAAGAAACAAAAAAAGTTTATTTATGATGCTCTTTGTAAGTGTTTTTGTAGTTTTAGGTACATTTGCTATCGTTTTCTTTGCTAAAGGTTACAAAATTACCACCAAGGGAAAGATTAGTTTTCTGGCAACAGGCATTATTTCGGCTACTTCAAAGCCTAAAGCTGCCTCAGTTTATATCGACGATAAATTAATTACGGCTACCGATGATACTCTTAGTCTTACCCCGGGAAATTACCAGATAAAGATAGTTAAGGATGGCTATCTTCCTTGGCAAAAAGATATTGAAATCAAAAAAGAAGTCGTTTATCAAACCAACACTCAACTTTTCAGATCTTCTCCTGATTTAAAAGCAATTACCACTACCGGCGCCATCAATCCTACTCTCAGCCCCAACGGAAACTTAGTTATATTTTCCGTAGCTTCAGCTTCAGCCTCCAAAGACAATGGTTTATATCTTTTAAGACTAAGCGATACGGCTGTTTCTCTTTTTAAAAACCCAATTGAACAATTAAGTCCAAATTATCAAAATATTGATTGGTCTGACTACCTTTTTATTTTTTCACCTAATTCAAAACAAGTTATTGCCAAAAACACCATTAAAAACATTAATTATCTTATTAACCTTACCAACACTATTACTTTAAAAAATCTTTATGATGTTACCGCCAGACTCCCCATTATTCAACAAGAATGGAAGCTTCAAGAAAAAGAGATAATCAAAGCAAAACTCGAAGCACTCCCACTAGAACTTCACCCCTTTATCTCAACAGAATCAGCCAAAAATACCCTACTTAACAACGATGAAACTAAAGTTCTTTACTTAGCCCAATCAAATGGGTCTCTAAAAGCAGACATTATTACTCCTCCTCCTGCACAAAGCACTCAAGCACAAGTTAGAGATATTAATAAAGACAATTTCTACGTCTACGATCTTGAAGATGATACTAACTACCTGATTGGATCAAAGGAGTTGCTAAACATTAGCTGGATTCCAAATTCAAACAACCTAATTTACGTTGAAAATCAAGAAATTAAAACGGTTGAATATGATAACACCAACAAACAAACACTTTTTGCCGGAATATTCAATAAAAACAATGTTTTTACCTGGCTTGATGGGAGTAAAATAATCACTCTAATCGCTCCTTATAACAACGCTCAAGAAAACCTCTACTCTATCTCAATAAGATAAGTCTTATTCGCCAATAAAATTAACTTCAAAAAGCTTTACTTCTGCATTTGGAAGTATCACCTTTTCTTCTTTCTCATCTTTCTGTCCAAGAACCTGGCTACCTGCTGCGGTTGAGATTTTTTGTCCCTCTTCTACAAGGCGTAGAGCCATTAGAGACATAAAAGCGATTACAAAACACACTATAAAAGTTCTCATATTTCTTTGTGTATCATTCATAACTATCAGTCTAAATAAAAAGAACTCTTCTGTCAACTTGTAATAGTAAAAAACCAAAAAACATTAATAATATGCCCAATTAGAGTACTTCCTTAAAAAAATTAGCCACAATTATAATTTATATCGCTTCCTATGGTGAAACTACCAAGAACAGTTACCTTAGCAATAAATACTTTTTCTGCTAATCTTGTAAAAACACATTTACAGTATTAACACCATTTAGATATCATTCTAATTACTAATAAAACTTAATATATCAATAATAAAAGTGATTAATATGAGCTATAATAATATGGATTAAAATCGCCGAGGTAACCAAGCGATTGTTTTAATTCAATTAAATATATACACAGGGATTAGCGCAACTGGTAGCGTGCAGCGTTCGGGACGCTGAGGCTGCAGGTTCGAGTCCTGTATCCCTGACAAAAACTTATCCTCATAGTTCAACGGATAGAACACAGGTTTCCTAAACCTGGGATGAAGGTTCAATTCCTTCTGGGGATACCACATAAATAACTTTTCACAACCATATACCGCAGGTATTGTACCTAGTTTTAGTCATTTTCCGCATCTTCATTTTAATAAACCGCATTTTAACTTATTCATTTTCATAAATACTATTACCGCATTAAATACAAATATAAACACTTATTAAATCTATCATTAGCTACCATTAATATATCATATTTACCGAATACCACTATCCTATATAATTATTAGTAAAAATAGTCACCGACATTATTATTAATTACTTAAAAAATACTATCAAATCTTTCAAAACACATCAGTCATATTAAATTAAGTATTTTTAGTCAAAATATTTTAACCTATGAATTTTCTAATTTTATATACAAAGTAATCTACTTTTATTTCCTAAAAATACGAATATTTTCGAATTCAACTTATATTAGCAGATAATTTATTAACTGCTAATTGTCATAACAATCACTTGTTCTTACACACTAGAGTCCTAATTTGGTCTTCTTTAAACAATTCTTTTGCTAGATCATTTACTTCGTTACAAGTCACCATCATATATTTTTTCAAATCATTCTCAATTGTTTCACTGCTCTTGCTTAACAGCAGTTCTTGACCAATAAACGAAGACACAAAGCTTGTTCTGTCCATGGCCAGCTTTATTCTTCCAAGCAAATAATCTTTAGCTCTACTTACTTCTTCTTGTGTAATAGACCCTGCTAATCTTTTAATTTCATTTCTTACAATATCTATAGCCTCGTCTATCTTGTTTAATCCAACACCAGATTGTATCCCCCAATAACCACCTTCCTGAAACATTTCTCCAATTGGCGAGACGTAGTAAGCCAAGGCTCTTTCTTCTCTTATTTTTGAATAAAGTCTTGAAGAGCTGTTTCCATCAAAAATTATATCCAGCAGCTTCAATGCATATTTTCTTTTATCTGACGAAGCAACAGTTGGCAAACCCATACAAAAATGACCTTGTTCTAGCTCTTTGCTAATTATTTTGTTTTTTTCCTTATTAACAACCAAAGAAACTTTGGGTAATTCTATATTATTTGCTTCAATTTTTTCAAAATTTTCTATTATCTTCTTTTTAACACTATTGTCTATATCACCACAAACCACAACCACTATTTCTTTTGGGTTAAAATACTTATTCCTAAAATCAACATAATCTTTTCTCGTTACTTTTTCTATGTCTTTTACTTCTCCTGAAATATTCCAACAACCAATATTTGATTTTCCATAGATAAATTTTGAAAATTCACTTGACAGTCCCATTATTGGATTGTCTTGATACATTTTGATTTCTTCAATAATGACTCCTCTTTCTTTTTCGCTTTCTTTTGCGTCGTAAGATGAATTTATTAAAATATCTGACAACATGTCAAATGCCCATGCTGAATTTTCTTTAACTGTTGTGATGTAGTAGGATGTTAATTCATGGCCGGTTCCTGCATTGTAAGAGGCTCCCTTTGAATCAATTTCGATATTAATAGCAGAAGCGCTTGGCCTTCTTTTTGTTCCTTTAAAAGCCATATGTTCCAGAAAATGGCTTAAACCATACTCTCCTTTTTTTTCATATTTTGATCCGATCTTTAAAAAAACCTCTGTTGTCACCGACTTTAAACCAACAAGAGGCAACAAAACTACTCTTATTCCGTTGTTTAGCTTAAAAACATTATAATTTTTCATTTGTTAACAACAAAATTAATCATTTTCCCCTTAATATATATTTCATTTTCAATTGTCTTACCATTTAGCCATTGGACAATCTTAGGAGCTTTTTTCGCCCTTTCTATTATCTCTTTTTTGTTTTCACTCATTATAGCTTCAACAATAAGTTGATCTCTAACTTTTCCATTTATTGCTACCGCAATGGTGATCTCTTTTTCTTCCAAATATCTATTATCAACTACTGGCCAGCTTGAAATATGAACTGATTCATTATTATCAATCTTTTCCCAGAGTTCTTCAGCCAAATATGGCGCAAAAGGGGCAATTAACTTAATCAATGTCTGAATTTCATCTTTACCCGTAACTTTTGTTGCCAAATTATTTAAAGACTCCATCATTTTAGCTATCGCGGTATTATACTTAAAACTTTCCAGGTCACTTTCT
Organism: uncultured Gammaproteobacteria bacterium; assembly: GCA_964512875.1. Classification (GTDB taxonomy): domain Bacteria; phylum Patescibacteriota; class Microgenomatia; order UBA12405; family UBA12405; genus WARW01. The sequence continues at coordinate 3,070 of CAZEKY010000017.1, read as the reverse complement.
ATTCCTTTAACTAATTTATTAATTATCAATAACACTTCTTCATTGCTAGCAGAGTTAACTTTCATTTGCGATAATATATATTTTTCAAACCTATCTAGAAACCTTTTAACTCCCAACAGTGTTTTATCATTCCATGCCATTGTTGCATCAAATGGTCCCATAAACATCAAATACATTCTTAAGACATCAACTCCATACTTGTCTGCCACCACTTCTGGCACAATGACATTACCTTTAGACTTACTCATCCTTTGATTGTTTGGCCCCAAAATGACCCCATGAGACAATCTTTTTTGATATGGTTCGCTTATATTTTTTGGAACAAATCCCTGCTCCCATAAAAATTTATAAATAAAACGAGAATAAAGTAAATGTAAAACATTATGCTCATCTCCTCCGATATAAACATCAACCGGCCCCCAATACTCCATTAATTTACTCTCTGCAATAAGAGCATCGTTTTTTGGATCAGCATACCTTAAAAAATACCAATCACTACCAGCCCAATTAGGCATTGTGTCGGTTTCTCTTTTTGCTTCTCCTCCACATTTTGGACAACTAGTCTTTACCCAATCACTTATTTGAGATAAGGGACTTTGAGCATTATCTGTTGGTTCATAATGTTCAACTTTAGGCAAAACTACCGGTAAGTCTTTTTCTTCTACAGGCACCCATCCACATTTTGGACATTCAACCATTGGTATTGGCTCTCCCCAATAATGCTGTCTAGAAAAAACCCAGTCTCTCAAATGATAAGAGATCGAGCTTTCTCCTGTTTTATTTATTAAAAGCCATTCAATTATTTTATTTGTGGCTTGCTCTTTATCTAAATTATTCAAAAAATCAGAATTAATTACTTTTTTCTCTTTTTCATTATATACATTTAATATTTCCAGATTATATTTTTTTGCAAATTCTTCATCTCTTTGATCATGAGCCGGAACAGCCATTATCGCTCCTGTACCATAATTAATCAAAACATAATCCGCAATCCATATTGGAATTTCTTTTTTGTTAACTGGATTGATAGCATACAGTCCACTAAAAACACCACTTTTCTTTTTTTCCAAATCACTTCTTTCAAGATCGCTCTTTTTGTTACTTTTATCAAGATAATTATCAATCTCTTTGTTTTCTTTAGCCAAAGACACTGATAATTCATGTTCCGGAGCTAAAACTAAAAAAGTTGCTCCAAATAAGGTGTCAGGTCTAGTCGTAAATACTTCTAAAACTTCTTTTGAATTTTTAATTTTAAATTTAACTTTGGCACCTTGAGATTTTCCAATCCAATTTATCTGAGCTTGTTTTACTTTTTCAATAAAATCAGTTTCTTGTAGTCCATTAATTAGCTCATCAGCATATTTAGTTATTTTTACCACCCATTGAGAAATATTTTTACGACTTACACTTGCTCCACATCTTTCACAATTACCATTAACGACCTCTTCATTGGCCAATCCTATTTTACAGCTTGAACACCAATTGATCGGCATTTCTTTTTTATAAGCCAGACCTTGATTGAAAAGTTGAATAAATATCCATTGTGTCCACTTGTAGTATGAAGGATCAGTAGTGTTAATTTCTCTACTCCAATCAAAAGAAAAGGCCAAATTTTTCATTTGTTTTCTAAACATATCAGTATTTTCCTTAGTTACTTCCTGAGGCATCTTTTTCATTTTAATCGCATAGTTTTCGGTAGGTAAACCAAAAGCATCCCAACCCATTGGAAACAAGACATTCTCCCCTTTCATTCTTTTAAAACGAGCATAAACATCGCCGCCAGTAAAACTAAAAGCATGACCAACATGCAAGCCGCTACCACTTGGATAAGGGAATTCATTTAAAATATATTTCTTTTTTTTACCACTATTATCTTTTGCTCGATACAACTCGGGGTTATTTTCCCAGATCTTTTGCCATTTAGCCTCAACTTTCTTAAAATTTTCCATAGGATATTTTACTACAAAAAAGCACTATTAATGTTATTATTATATCTATCTACCATGTTATCTTCAAAAAAAATCACTTTTATTTCTTTATCACTTGTTTTAAGTTTTGCTTTTGGCATAATCGCTTCTCCTTATTTACTAGATCCTGAGATTATTTCAAACACTAAAGAAATTAGAAAAAACTTTAATTATAAATTTATTAGCCCATTATTGGAGTGTGAAGGATCCAGTATTAGTCAAGATCCGAATTTAACTTCATTAAAAAAAGCAATTGAATATCTCATTGATCAGGAAAAAGAAAATAACAAAATCTCTCTAGCCTCAGTTTACTATCGTGATTTAAACAATGGTCCCTGGATCAGTATTAATGCCACAGAATATTTTTCTCCAGCCAGTCTAATCAAGGTCCCCGTTATGATTGCTTATTACAAAGAAGCTGAAAGTGACCCCTCGATCATGCAAAAAAAAGTTATCTATACTAAGCCTTTTGATTATTCCCAGCAAAACATTACCCCTACTCAAAAACTTGAAATTGACAAAGAATATACTATTGAAGAGTTGATCAATCGAATGATTATTTATTCTGATAACGCTGCTTACGAATTGCTTTTAAGCAATATCGATAATATTAAAATTTTTCAAGTCTATACCGATCTTGATGTTGATATTTCCAAGGCTCAAAATGATCCCAATGGAAATATTATTACAGTTAAAGACTACGCTTCTTTTTTTCGTATTCTCTTTAATGCTTCCTATTTAAATCAAAAAATGTCAGAAAAAGCTCTTGAGTTACTGAGTCAAAGTCAATACCAAGATGGTCTTGTCGCTGGTGTACCAAATAATATTACAATTGCTCATAAATTTGGTGAAAGACAATTTCTGCCAAGTAGAGAAAAACAGCTACACGATTGTGGTATTGTCTATTTACCTGACAAGCCTTATCTTTTATGTGTCATGAGTCGAGGTGGAAGTTTTAAGCAAATCACTAATTTCGTCAAACAAGTTTCGACCACAGTTTATACCGAAGTGTCAAAAACAAATAAATAATAACTTTCTTTTCCTTATCACAATGTGATCTATCTTAAGAGATCATATTAATCTTATTTGTATCAAAACACTCC
>CAZEKY010000016.1:8214-9547 GCA_964512875.1 uncultured Gammaproteobacteria bacterium | reverse complement strand
TTCTCCCATCACTAAACTTTCGTAGCTAATCATATTTCGATTTTAGCAGGTATAATACATCATATCTATGACACTTAATAAACCTGTATCCAAACGCTTATTCGTTGGTAGTTTGCCTTACCGCTTTACTGAAGGCGAACTTCTTTCACTCTTTATCACTGAGGGAAAAATTATTTCTTTAAGAATCATGCATAATCAGTGGGGTAAGAGCCGGGGAATCGCTTTTGTCGAATTTGAAAATCTTGACGACGCTATTAGTGCAAAAGAAAAATATCATAATTTTCTAATCGGCGATCGAACCATAATCGTTGATTATGCTCAAATGGATCCTCTTTTGACTCAAGAAGGACAACAGCGTCATCAAGACTCTTTACTGCGTCACCCAAATAGAAGACAACCACAACCATTTTTACCTCACCCTGATAGCGATATCTCTGATTATCAAGAGAAAAAAAGATCAATTGATAACAAGCAGAGGCCTTCAAGTGTCAACAATGAATCACAAAAACCTCAAAAACGTGAGTACAAAGGCGGTAAGCCAATCTTTAACTCCGTTGGCAAATCGTTAAATAGAAATACTACTGGCGAATATACTCCAAAGTTTTTTCCAGAATTATCATCAAATAATAAAAGAAAGTTTAAACCTAGACCTGGCCAGAAACCAGAATATAAATCAAGTTCTGAATTACATGTTCGATCTTCTCTTTTTAAACAACGAAATTTTCACTCAAAAGTAGGAGCCAAGTTCGCCTTCAAATCTAAAAAAAGAAAATAAGATGGATTTTTTATCTACCAATTCTCCAATAATCGCTCTAGCGCCAATGGATGGGGTTACCGACGAGGCTTTTCGTCTACTTCAATGTGAAATTAGCAAGCCAGATTTGATTTTTACTGAATTTGTTAGTGCCGAAGGTATAAGCAATGGTGGAGTTAAACTTTACGACACTCTTTTGTATTCTAAGCAACAGAGGCCAATCGCAGGTCAACTTTTTGGTAAAACACCCCTCTCTTTTTACAAGTCCGCGATTATTCTATCAGAACTCGGCTTTGATGCTATTGATATTAACATGGGTTGTCCCGCCAAAACTGTCACTCAAAATGGTAGCGGAGCTGCCTTGATTTCCACTCCCAATTTGGCTCTAGAAATTATTAGTGCCACTAAAAAGGGGATTTTGGACTATTTTTCTTCAAAAGTCACAATTGGGGATATTGGTCTAAATCAAAAAACCTTAACTGCCATTGCAAGAAATAAAAAATATTCTCAACTTATTAAAAAAGCCGATAAACCTACTCTTTCAGTCAAAACACGTCTGGGTATTAATGAATCAATTAT
>CAZEKY010000016.1:2982-8114 GCA_964512875.1 uncultured Gammaproteobacteria bacterium | reverse complement strand
TTTCCTCATCGTCGTTTTGACAGTCTTAGAAAGAATTTTTTATTTTATGCTTCAGGATTACCTAATGCCAAACAGCTAAGAGCCAAGCTAGTACGACTAAATTCCATCCAAGAGCTTTTGCAGCTTGAAGCCGACTTTTAATCTTGATAAAGTTAAACGGTATGCCAAATGAAAATCAAGATTTAAACCAAATTTCCAACTTGTTAAATATTGAGTCTCTCATCAACTCGTCATCCTCTCGTTTTGATACTCTCCAAAGGGAATATCAAGAACAAAAATCGCAATTAGATTCTATTTTAGACAGTGATCTTGAGTATCAGCAACTTGACCAGGAAGCCAAAAAACAAAGCAAGTTAAGAACTATTGCTAAACAAAAAATAATGAGTCGACCTGAGGCGGCCCAAATAGTTGAAAAAATGAAAGATGCTCAGATTCAGATTAGAGAGCTTAAAACTGCTATTTCAGATTATTTAGCTCAATATGTTACTATTTCTGGGACTAACCAAATAGAAGGTCCAGATGGCGTTTTGAGAAAAATAATTTACACTGCTAAATTAGTTAAAAGCAAATAAGATATAATATAACTATGATTAATATCACTAATGAAAATTTTAAAAGCGAAGTTTTAGATTTTGACGGGAAAGTTTTAGTTGATTTCTGGGCTCCTTGGTGTGGTCCTTGTCAAATGCTTGCTCCTGTCATGGAAGAAATCAGTAACGAATTATCTGCCGAGGTAAAAGTTGTCAAAATTAATGTCGATGAGCAAACAGAATTGGCTGCTAAATACAATGTCTCAGCTATTCCTACTGTTCTTCTTTTTAATAAAGGCACAGTGGCCGAAAGTCTAATTGGCTTCAGACAAAAAGAGGATTATGTTGCTGCCATCAACAAAGCCTAATAAATGGACTTATCTAAATTAAAAGAACTTCTTGATTTCTTATCTTTACCGTCTTTTCGTTATCGACAAATAGTCAAAAACTATTATTCTGGTCGTTATTTATCTTTTGATCAGATGACTGATTTACCTTTAGATTTACGCCAAAAACTAACTTCCTCTTTGTCTTTTCTTTCTGTTAATGAAGAAAAAATTATTGGTGACGTATCAACCCAAAAAGTCTTGTTTAAATTAAATGATGGTCAAAAAATTGAATCTGTTTTAATGGATTATGATCAATGGCTAACAGTTTGTGTTTCTAGTCAGGTCGGTTGCTCTTTGGCTTGTTCTTTTTGTGCCACTGGGAAAATGGGTTTTAAAAGAAACTTAACGGCGGAAGAAATTGTCGATCAAATTCTTTATTGGAATCAAAAAATTTATCCTAAATATGTTGGTCGCGTGGTATTTATGGGGATGGGGGAGCCTTTTTTAAATTGGGACAACTTATTATCTTCTCTTGAAATAATAAATTCAAAAGAAGCTTTAAATATTGGTGCTCGTAAAATTAGTATTTCAACTGCCGGAGTGGCTGATAAAATTAAGGACTTTGCTAATCTTGACACTCAGATAAATTTAGCCCTATCTCTTCACTCAGCCCTGCAAGAAAGTCGAGAAAAATTCATGCCAATTGCTAAAAAATATTCACTGCTGGAACTAAAAAATGCTTGTAATTATTATGTAGGGAAAACTCATCGTCAATTATTTTTTGAATATGCCCTGATGGATAGCAACACCAGTCTTTGTGAGGCAAAAGCCTTAGCTTCTTTTATTAACTCTAACCGACTTTTCTTTTTAAATTTAATTCCCTTAAATCCTGTTGAAGGGGGGATGTCTCCAGCCACCAAAGAACAACAAAAGTCTTTTATTTCTTATCTTGAAAAGGCCGGAGTTGCCTATTCTTTGAGACGCTCCTTTGGTCAAATTTTTAACGCTGCCTGTGGGCAATTAGTTACTGTATAATAGAGCCATGTTAATCGATGAAGTCAGAGTTACTATTAAAGCAGGTGATGGTGGTGATGGTATCGTTAGTTTTTACAATGATGCTTTTCGTCCCAAGGGAGGCCCCGATGGTGGTAAGGGCGGTGATGGTGGTGCTGTTTATTTTAAAGCTGTTTCCGATATTACTCGCTTAAACCAATTTAGACATGCCAAAACTTATTCAGCTCAAAGAGGGGCTGTTGGTGGTCAAAATAATCGTAGTGGTAAAAATGGCCAAGATCTTATTATTGAAGTTCCAGTTGGCACCTTGGCGACTTATGATAATGGCACCTCCGTTGAATTAACCCAGGTCGATCAGCTAGTATTAATGGCTCGAGGCGGCAGTGGTGGTCGTGGTAATTTTTACTTTAAATCTTCCACCAATCAAACACCACAAGAAAGGGAATTGGGTTTCAAAACTCAACCTAAAAAATTATTTTTACAATTAAAACTAATTGCTCAAATAGGCCTAATCGGTTTACCTAATGCTGGTAAAACTAGTCTATTAAATGAACTAACCTCTGCTAACGCAAAAGTTGCCAACTATGCTTTTACTACCCTTGAACCAAATTTAGGAGTAATGAAAAGTGGTTTAATTATTGCTGACATTCCAGGATTAATTGAGGGAGCCGCCACAGGAAAAGGACTTGGTGATAAATTTCTTAAGCATGTTGAAAGGACCAGTCTCTTAGTTCACTGTATTGCCTCTGACTCTCTTGATCCCCTTAAGGACTACCAGACTGTTAGACAAGAACTGTCAAATTACAGTTCAGTTCTAGTTAAAAAACCTGAAGTGATTGTTCTTACTAAAAGTGACACTCAAGATAAAAAGCAGATTCAAAAAATGAAAAAATTATTAAAAGCCGATTTTGTTATCTCAATTATTGACAGTGATAGTATTAAGCAACTTAATGATCACTTATCTCAAAAAGTAGTTTAATTTATTTTTCAATTTCTCTTTCAGCCCAGTGCTTGTCGATTTGTACTGTTAGTTCTAAAAATATTTTTCGACTAGACATTAATTCTAATTCTTTTCTGGCATTGTAGCCAATTTCTTTTATTTTCTTTCCATTTCTACCGATTATCATTTTTTTATATCGATCAGCATTAGTTAATATTCTGGCTTTAATTAAAATTAACTTTTTTTTATCTACCACTTCGTCAACTTCAACTGTCACCGAGTAGGGGAGTTCTTTTCTTAAAAAAAGATAAGCCTTTTCTCTAATTATTTCAGCAATATAATCTTTTGAGCTTAAGCCAATTACCGGTTTATTTTTACTCTCAAGAATTTCACTATCTTCTTGAATAAAACTAGAATCTTTTTCGGGTAATAATTCAAAAATTAGATTAATTAACCCCTTAATATTTTTTTCTTTAATTGCACTTACCGAAATTACTCTGTCAAATTCTTCTTCCAGATAATTATATTCTGCCAGGTGGTCTTTTGATTCAGTAGCGATATCAATTTTGTTGTAAACTAGGATTTTTTTAGCTCCTGATTTTCTGGCTAAAGCAATTACCTTGTTTTCTTCTTCACTTTTTGGTCTTGAGACATCAAAGAGACACAAAAGCACATTGGCTCGTCCGGCCTCTTTGGGAGCTTCTGTGTTAACTCTTTTACCTACTAGATCCGAAACTTTGTTAATAATCCCAGGAGTATCAGAAAAAATAATTTTACCTCTTTCATCACTAAAAACCACTCGACTATTTTTTCTGGTTGTTTGTGCCATTGGAGAGGTGATGGCCACTTTTTGACTCATCATGGCATTAAGCAAAGTTGACTTGCCAGTATTGGGTCTTCCCAATATCACTACTCTTCCAAATTTTATTTTTTCTTGATTAACTTTTTGCATTCCTCATATTTTACCAGTTATTTTGAACTTTTAACTAACTCATTGTTATTTCATTATCTACAGGTAAAATAAGATGATTGTTAATATTTGACACTTAGCAAGCCAAGTGTTAGACTGCTAATTATGATAGAAGATAATCAACAAAAGCCAATTCCAGCACCACAACCTTTAAGAAAAGTGCTGCCTTTAATCCCCCTCCGAAACATCATTTTATTTCCCTCTGTTGAGACTTCATTGTTCTTTGGCCGAAAAGAATCGATGAATTCTTTACTACACGCTTATGACAACACCAATAAGTTGGTTGTAATTACGGCACAAAAAAATTCTCGTACAGAAAAACCAGAATATAGTGATCTTTATAATGTTGGTGTTTTAGCTAAAATTGAACATATTCTTCAGAGTGACGGTAGTCTTCACGCCATTGTTAAGGGAGTCTCGCGGGTCAACATTTTAAATCTAGTTCAAAGCAATCCTTTTTATATGGTTGAATATGTTGATCTTCCTGTTGTTCCAGAACCAGCCGCAGAGATTCAACAATCTGCCGAAGCCTTGTTGGGACAATTAAAAAAGGCTTTCGCTCTCGGTCGTCAGTTCGATCTACCTGCCATGATGCAACTGTCTACCGGCGTTTCAAGTAGCGATTTGGCCGATCAGGTCTGTTTTTCTGTTGGAGCTAAAATTCCTGAAAAACAAGTTCTTTTAGAAACTCTAATTGTTAGTCAGCGTTTAAAAGCTGCCACGGAACACTTGGTCCAAGAAATGAAAGTTGCTGAATTAGAGAGATCTATCGAGGAAAAAACTCAAGAAAAATTCAACACTGGCGTCAAAAGAAGCGTCTTGGAAGAGAGAAAAAGACAAATTGAAAAAGAATTAAAACGTCTTGGCAAGAGTAACAGTAGTGAATTTTCTGATTTAGAAAAGAAAATAAAAAATAAAAACATTCCAAAAGAAATTAGAAAAAAACTTACTAAAGAGCTTGATCGCTTAATTGAAATGGGACCAATGGCTCCAGAATCTGGTTATATTCGCACCTATCTCGAAACTGTGGTTGAAATGCCTTGGGGAAAATATCTTAAATCAAAAATTAGTCTTCCTCAATCACAAAAAATACTCGATCACGATCATTATGGAATTAAAGATGTAAAGGAAAGAATTTTAGAATATTTAGCTGTTTTAAATTTAAAGGAAAAAAATATAAAAAAGGGACAAGAATCAATTCAGACAGCTAATATCTTATGTTTTATTGGCCCTCCGGGGGTTGGTAAAACATCCATCGGTAAATCAATTGCAAAAGCCATGGGTAGAAGTTTTGTCAGAGCTTCACTTGGTGGTATCAGAGACGAGGCTGAGATTCGCGGACATCGTCG
>CAZEKY010000016.1:0-2882 GCA_964512875.1 uncultured Gammaproteobacteria bacterium | reverse complement strand
AAAAATTATTTAATTAAAAAAGAATTATCAGCTAATGGTTTAAAAGAAAGTAATATTACTAAAATTAAAGATGAAACTATTAGATATATTATTGATAAGTATACTCGAGAAGCTGGTGTTAGAGCGCTTGAAAGAACTTTTGCCAGTCTTTTTAGAAAAGTAGCTAAAAAAATAATAATTTCTCAGGTTTCCCAGGTGGATTTAAATGATATGTCCACTGTTAAAAAGTTTTTAGGGCCTGCTAAATATAATTCAACCTTAAAAGGTAAAAAAGACGAGGTTGGTTTATCAACCGGACTTGCCTGGACTTCAGTTGGTGGAGAAATTTTATTTATCGAAGTTAATATTATGCCGGGTAAGGGTCAACTAATTTTAACTGGTAAGCTTGGAAGAGTGATGAAGGAGTCGTGTCAAGCAGCTCTCTCATATATTCGAAGTCAGGCAAAAGAATTTGGCATCAATCAAGATTTTCACAAAATTGATATTCATATTCATATTCCAGAAGGTGCTACCCCAAAAGATGGCCCAAGCGCGGGTGGGGCAATTACTACTGCTTTAATTTCAGCTTTTAAAAAGTCAGCTGTTCCTCGAGATCTGGCTATGACTGGTGAAATTACTCTTAGGGGGAATATTCTTGAAATAGGTGGGTTGAAAGAAAAGACAATTGCTGCCCATCGAGCCGGCATTAAGACTATTTTTATTCCCAAGGATAACGAAAAAAATCTAATCAATATTCCAAAAGAAGTAAAAAAAGATGTCAAAATAATTCCAGTTTCTCATTACTCTGAGATTTATAAAAAGATATTTTAGTCCCAATATATTTACATTTTTTCCAATACTTCAATTCCAAGTAGCTTTAATCCTTTGTTCAAAATATTGCTAGTAGTTTTGGTTAAAAATATTCTAAAGTTTTCTTCTTTTTCATTGATGATTCTATTTTTAGCGTAAAATTCATTATATTTTCTAGCGACACTTAACAAGTATTCAGCAATTACTGATGGTGAAAACCTATTGGCTGCTTCAATAATTTTTTCTTCAAATTTATAAAACTCTTTTAGTAGTGCCATTTCGTCTTCATTTATTTCACTCAAGTTTTGATCAATATTTTTCTGTTCTTTAATTTTGCTTTTATTCAAGACACTTAAGGCTCGGGCATAGGTGTATTGCAAATAAGGACCAGAATCTCCATCTAAACTCATAATGTTTTTCCAATTAAAAATGACATCTTTTTTCGGATCACCAGACAGGTCACTAAATTTAATTGCTCCAATGGCAATTTTTTCTATAATTTCTTTTTTCTCATTTTCATTTAATTTTTTGATCACTTCACTTTTTTGACTAATTTCATCAGCTTTTGTTATCGCCATGTCAATTACCTCTGAAAGATGAATTATCTTTCCTTCTCGGGTTGATAGTTTTCCACTTTCTTTTCTAATTAATCCATGAGCCACGTGTACCATCCCGTCACTTGGATACCACCCCATCATTTTAGCTGTCTCAAAAACTTGTTTAAAATGTAATTGCTGATCAGCACCAACCTCATAAATAATTAGGTTTGGCTTCCATCTTTCCATTCTATATTTCACAGCGTTCATATCTCGAGTGAAGTAAGTGCTAGTGCCATTGCTTTTTTTTAGCATTGCAGCTGGCATATCTTTAAACTCAACAATTATCGCTCCTTCACTTTTTTTAGTGATTCCTTTGGTAATTATTTCCTCACTACACTCTTCAAGATTCTTTACATAAAAGGATTCTCCATGAACATTATCAATTTTTACCCCCAAAAGTTGATACACCTTATCATATTCTCTCATTGAAATGTCAATACATTTTTGCCAAATATCGAGAGCCTCTTTGTCTCCCTTTTCTAGTTTTGAAAACCAATCTCTTCCCTCTATGATCAGCTCTTCATTTTTCTTCGCTTCATCATGAAATTTGATGTAAAGTTTTTCCAAATCTTCAATAGTTAACTCTTCTATTTTTTTACTGTTCCATTTTTTTATTGCTACTATTAATTTTCCAAATTGAGTTCCCCAGTCGCCAATATGATTATCTCCAATACAAGTCCAACCCAAACTTTGGTAAATGTTGTAAATAGCTTGTCCAATATTAGTTGATCGAAGATGACCAATACCAAAAGGCTTGGCAATATTTGGTGCCGAATAGTCAATTACCATTACCTTCCCTTGACTGTTTTTAGCCAGCTGTTGACTAAAACTATCTTCGTAGTTAATTTTTTCCGCCTCTTTAATTAAAAATTCACTCTTTAAATAAAAATTAATAAAGCCAGCTCCTGCCACTGTCACCTTATCAATTATTTCGTTTTTATCAATCTCATTTCTAATCTTCTCAGCCAATTCTTTCGGATTAATTTTTAACTCTTTTGCTAACGAAAGAGCAATGTTACATGAATAGTCTCCAAAGCGAGTGTCGGCCGGATGTTCAATTCTAATTTCTTCTTCAATTACTGGTAATTTTAAGTCACGACAGCTTTCTAATATTATTTTTTTAATTTCTTGTGTAATATTCATATTAAAAAACCTTTGATCCAACCTCTAAATCTTTATCAACTAAAAGTATGCTCATGTTATCATGATCATCTTCGGCTCCAAAAATCATAGCCTCGGACAACTCACCCATTATTTTTCTTGGCTTTATATTCGTTACAAAAACGGTTTTTTTATCCAAAAGATCTTCGGGACGATACCACTTTTTAATCCCAGAAAAAACATTACGCAGTTTCTCTTCTCCAAAATCAACTTTAAATCGGAGTAATTTATCAGACCCCTCAACCTCTTGGGCTTCAATTATTTTACCTATTTTAAACTCAACTTTACAAAAGTCGTCATATTTAATTTCATCCATGGCCAATTTTATCATTT
>CAZEKY010000015.1:0-9719 GCA_964512875.1 uncultured Gammaproteobacteria bacterium | reverse complement strand
TTTTGTCATTTTGATAATTACTACTCAAAAGAGTACTACTAAAAGCTTGATAGCCATTTTTAGAGGCAAACTGAGCTGTTTTTTCTAATCTTAATTTCCAACAATCCAAACACCTTTTTCCTTTAACCGTGCTTTTAATTGCCTCAAAATATTCTTTTGGCCTCCAATCGGCCACTATCAACTCATCTTTCTTCGTTATTTGCTGCATAGCTTTAAGTCTTGATTGATATTCAGATCTTGGGTGAATATTGGGATTGTAGTAGTAAACTTTAATTTCACTAATTCTTTTTTCTTTCTTAATCGACTCCTTCATTTTCAACAGACAATCAGCACAACAACTGTGTATCAATAATTTCATAGCCGAATATAGCACATTTACGTTATAATTCATTACATGGACACCACACAAAAATTAGAGCTAATTAACCAAGTTGCCGAAGAAATTATTGGCCTTGAAGAAATTAAAGACAAATTAGAAAAAAATATTCCCTTAGTTGCTTATGACGGTTTTGAACCTTCAGGTCGCATTCACATTGCTCAGGGCTTACTTCGCGCCATTACTATTGAAAAACTATTAAAAGCTGGAGTTCATTTCAAAATGTTAGTGGCCGATTGGCACGCCTTTGCCAACAACAAGATGGGCGGAGATATGGCCAAAATTCAAAAACTTGGCGACTATTTTATTGAAGTTTGGAAGGCTTGTGGTCTTGATACTAATCAGGTTGAATTTATTCGCTCTTCTGAGTTAACTAAAAATCCAGACTACTGGCTTTTAGTTTTACGTATTGCCAAAAACAGTACTGTTAAAAGAATTATTCGCTGTTCTCAAATTATGGGCCGCAGCGAATCGGACTCTTTATCTGCAGCTCAAATTATTTACCCCTGTATGCAAGCCGCTGACATTTTCTATCTAAAAGTTAACATTGCTCAGCTTGGTACAGATCAAAGAAAAGTTAACATGCTTGCTCGGCAACTTGCTCCCGAGCTTGGCTTTGAAAAACCAGCCGCTCTTCATCATCACATGCTTTTAAGTCTACAACCACCCATTGATCAGCTTGACCAAACGGCTTCCAAGCTTGATCAAACTATTGCTATGAAAATGTCAAAATCCAAGCCAGAATCGGCCATTTTTATGACCGATAGTCGTCAAGAAATTTTTGACAAAATTAAAAAAGCCTATTGTCCTCCCAATGAGGTGGCTCTAAATCCAATTTTGGAATACTTCCGTTATCTTGTTTTTGCTAAGTATCCCCAAGTTGATCTTCGTCGAGAAGAAAAATTTGGCGGTGATCTTCACTTTAGCTCTTATCAGCAACTTGAAGAAGCTTACCTAAAAGGAGAAATTTATCCCCTAGATTTAAAAAATAATCTAGCTCAATATTTAGACGAGATGCTTACTCCTGTTAGGCAATATTTTGAAGATAATCCTGAGGCTAAAAAACTTAAAGAGGAAGTTGAAGCCTACACTGTCACTCGCTAACTACTGAATTATCAGTCCAAGTATAAAGATTGTTATTATTATCCCGGCAAAAAGTTTTGTTTTAGGCCTATTGTCAATCTTAACTTTCATTAAACAAATTATAATTGTCGACATTACTACGCTTCCAGCTCCAATTATTCCCATAGCTGAGCCCAAAGTTACCCTGATTAAAAGCAAGGCCACTAATGGTAGTGCCAAAGACATTAAGGTGGCTACTTTTTTACTACTTTTTAAATCTCGATAAAAAATTTCATGAAAAACTCTCATAAAATTTATTGATCCCTTAAAGGTAATTAAAAGTCCCAAAAGAGATACCACCTTAGCAATTAAGGGTAAATTTTGACTCAAACCGGTCACGCTATCTTCACTTAAGCTCACCCCGCTTAGTTTAATTATCGAAAAACTAAAGGCGATGTAGCTTAAAACAGCTAAAAGTAATCCCAAGATTGAGGCCTTTTTAAGTTTATCTAAAATCTTTTTATCACCTCTAATTATTTCTTCCATCTCAGGAATAATGGTAAAACCACTAAGAGCAAAGACACTTATTCCAAAAAAACTCAAGTTAAAATTTTCTTCTTCAATGCCAGCAAAAGATCCAAGCATTGTCTTTTTAACCAAAAAGACAATAATCACTACGCTTAAAAAAGGCAAATAATCTAAAAAATTTTTAACTTTTTCTATTTTTACTAAATGACCAAAAAATATTAAGCCTAAAAATATTAAAATTGAAGTTAAGCTATTAATTTCAAACAGTATTTGTAAGAATTTGCTTCCCAGTTTTAGGTAAGCTAGCAAGGCTCCAATTCCAGAAATTATTAAGCTTACGAGTGCTAAATACTTAAACTTTTCTCCTAAATATTTTTGAGCATAGCCTGAAAGTTGATGGTCTCCTTTTGTTTGACAAATTATTTCAACATAAAAAGCATTGACACTGGCAATAATGCTAGCAATTATTAGCATGCCAACTATCGCCATTTTAAAATTTGATTGATAAAGGAAATAGGGCAGGGCAAAGATACCCGCTCCCATAATGGTTGAAAATTGTAGTAAAACTGCCTTTAGAAATTTATTTTTCACTACTTAGCAGTATAGAGGATTCTTTTCTTAATTTTCCACCTCTGAAAAATCACGTAGTTTCACCCATTCTTCTCTAAAATTATCTAATTTATCTCGATCCAGAAATTGATTATAGTAGTCGTGACTTTTATTCATTCTTCTTTCATATTTCAATGGACACCAGTATTTTTCTGTTCTTCCAGCAATTTCCACACTATATTGAAGTAAATTATTTACATAAGAGCAGTAATAGCAGTTAATTTTTTCCCACTTATTTAACACCGACAGCAATTGTCGATCATAAACAAAATAATCTTCCATTTTAACCAATGGAATTCCATAAAGTCGAAAACAAATTTGATGATAAATTTCTAAGTAAATATTCCAAATGACGGCCGGCACAATCATTCCATAAATAAAAGGAGAGCTGACTAAGTAATTCCAAAGGCTGGGTGCATTAGCTTTATTTTTTGACATATCCACTATTTTAAAGCATAAAAAACTATTTTGTAAAACAAAAAAACACTTCTTTTTAAAATATTTTTTATTATTTTTCAATAATTTTTATTGCTTTTCCTTTGACAATTGCAATCGCAATTTTTTTGTAAGCTCGATTAAGAGTTCTAGCAAAAGTAGGTTGAGAAATACCCATCTCTTTGGCTGCTTCTTTTTGCGCCAGATCATCTACATCATGAAGCTTTAACGCTTCAAGCTCATCAGCCTGAAGCACTTCTTCTTCAAGCGTTGACAAAGGAACACCCCGGGGTTTGAAATACAATACCTCGGGGTTAAAACGTAAACAACGATTTTTTTTAGGTCTCGTCATAAACTTATTTTAATTCTTCTTCTTGTTTTTTGACATCTTCAAGCTCTTCTTCAAGGGCTTTTCTGTAGTCAATCAAAGCTTCTTTTTGTTCAGCTTCGCTTTGGGGTTGATTCCAACCAAAGTAACGACCTAGTCCACGACCGAATCCTCGACCGCAACCAAATCCAAAACTTCGACCTAAACCTTTACCGCAAGGGCCTAAGCCTCTTCCGGTTGCTGGACCTTGACCTAAGGGCCCTCTTTTATCTTTATTTGGCATAATGCCTCCTTTAAATTAAATAATTAATAATGAATATATATTCATTATACTCACTTATAATTCTTTGTCAAATAGTTACTTTTCTCTTCGGTGTTAATATTAATTAGTTATTCTTTAATTCTTTTGATTATGAAAAAATATCTCTTATTGTCTTTTCTTTTTTTACTAGCAGCTACTCCAATTACGGCTAACAACTCAACTCAGGCTCAATCGGCCACTGCTCCTTCAAAGCCAGCCGCTGTTACCTCAAACAATCCCTCTCTTTCACCTACTGGTAATCAAGTTAAAAATCAAAACGCCGTTCAAACTCAAAATCAAGGTCAAGCCTCTAATCTTAGTATTCAAAACCAAGAAGCTCAAGCTCTTAATCAAAATCTTGACACTAGCACTCTTAAGGTTTCCGATCAGGTGCATCAATTACTTGAAACTGTTGGTGCCAAAGGGGGTATTGGGCCACAAGTGAGAGAGATTGCTCAAAATCAAGACAAGGTCCAACAAGAAATTAAAGATACGGTTGAAAAATTAAATTCTCGAAAAACAGCTACTAAATTTTTTATCGGTTCAGATAAAAAATTAGTTAAAAGCATGGAGGAAAAAATGGAGCAAAATCGTCTTATGCTTCAACAGTTAGAAGAACTTAAGCTTGAAACCAAAAATAGTAGTGATTTGCAGCAACTTGAGCAAAGTATTGAGGCAATTACTTCTCAAAACACTTCCTTACAAGACAAAGTTAAGCTTGAAGAAAAAAGTAACGGTCTTTTTGGCTGGTTTTTAAATTTCTTTAATAAATAAATCAAGCCTTTTGCTTTTGCCAGCTTTTCATTAAGCAGATCCCGCTAACTATCTTCATTCCTTTTTCTTTTGCTAATTTTTCTGCCTTTTCATTTTCACTTCCTTCTTGTAGCCAAATGCTTACTTTTCTCTTTGATCTTATTATCTCTTCCACAATCCCAAAAACTTCTTCTTTTTTACGAAAAATATCAACAATCTCAATTTTTATATTTTTAGGAATATCACTAAAACTTTTATAACTTTTAATTCCAAACACCTCCTTTATATTAGGATTTACAGGAATTATTTCAAAACCTTCTTTTTGCAAGTACTGAGCCACTTGGTAGCTAGCTCTTTCTATTTTGTCAGAAAGTCCGATGATAGCAATTTTACTTTTTTTAATCATTTTTATTTTAAAGATTTAAATTCTGGATAATTTGAGGCTATTATTTTTTTCCACTTCCCACTTTCATTTGGGTGTCCAATTTCATTTTTTGAATAAAGTAAAAGAATTCTAATAACTCTTTTATCACTATTAACGGCCGCAATTAGTCTGTTTCCAGAAGCTTTGGCCGATACTTTACTTCCTGCAATCATAAAATCAAATTTAATAATCATTTCCTTGCCACAAGGGCCAATTATGTCTAGCTTTGATAACAGACTTTTATGTTTTGGGGCAATCTTGTCATATCTGCAAAGCACTTCTTTTATTGCCACCAACGTCACCTCCCACTGTCTTCCTCGATATTTCTTTTCAAAGAGACGCAGATAGTGCCTATTGGCAAATTTTTCTATAAAAATAGCGTATTGCTCAGTAAACATAATCTGCCTCTTGTTGGGTAATCAGTTCATAGGGAATAATTTCTCCCTCGTCACATATTTGAAAGGGTAGTTGACTGTGAGTAAAGGCAACAATTTCACTACTTCTTTTATTTTTCCATTTTTTAGCAATTTTTTTAATCAAATCCTTTTCTTCTTTTGAAATTTTATTATTATTAATCTTTTTAGCACTTGTTGACAAACTAATTAGCTGAGCATCTTTATTAATTTCAATATTAATTAAACCTTCATTAAAAAGATCATCAATCGCTCTAAAATAAAGATTTGGAACTGGTCCTTGCTTCATTTTTCGATATTTAGCCCCTGTCATTGATTCAAGCTTTTCAAAATACCAAGCAAAATCTGCTAAATAGATTAGTTTAGCCAGTTTTGTTTTTGTTATCTTTCCATCATCGTCAGTTCCATCTTTAAGCATTTCAAGCAGCAAATCTTTGTATTTATCTTCCTTTTCAAGATTTTCACTTAAAATATCACTACTTTCACAACCTAGTTTTTGAGCCAATTTGTCAATTTTATCAATAGTTAACGATCCCTTTCCTTTTTCTAAAGCCATATAGGTTGGTCTTGATACTTCCAAAATTTTTGCCATTTCACTCTGGCTCCATTTTTTATTTTTTCTAATTGTTCTCAACATCGTCGTGTTCATCATAATTTATTTTATAATAATTAACATAATTGTCAAATTATTTTACATTTAGATGTAAATAAATATTTAATATAATCTCAAAGACCAATTGGAGCTTTAAATTTTATTGTGCTAACATTAAACTCGCCATGATTAACAAAGCCAAAACAGTCCTCAAAATGCCGGTTTTAAAGGCTCTGTTAACCTTAGCTGTTCCCATTGTTCTTTCGAATTTTTTACAGTCCATGTATCACATGACTGACTCTTTTTGGCTTGGTCGACTTGGTGGGGCCGCTCTAGCCTCAGCTGCCATTTGTAGCCCTTTAGTCTTTTTGGTTATCTCTATTGGTATTGGCTTTGCCATTGCTGGTTCAACCTTTGTGGCTCAATATTATGGTGCTAAAAACTATCACATGGTCAACCGAGTGGCAGCTCAAACTATTTTAATGATTAGTGCCGTTTCTATTTTCTTTAGTATTCTTGGTTTTATCTTTGCTCCTAAAATTCTTCTTTTAATGGGAGCTAATTCTCAAATTTATGACAGTGCTCTAGCCTTTCTTAGAGTTTCTTTTATCGCCCTGATTGCTAACTTCTTCTTTTTTGTTTTTCAATCGATTATGAGGGGGATTGGCAAGCCGATTATCCCAGTTTTTATTATTATCACTACTGTTTTGTTAAATTTTATCCTTGATCCTCTTTTTATCTTTGGTTTCGCCTTTATTCCTGCCTCCGGTCCCATGGGCGCCGCCCTGGCCACTCTTTTTACTCAAAGTCTTGCTGCTATTGCCGGTCTTATAATTCTTTTTCAAGGCAAGCATGGAATTGAGTTAAAACTTTCTTATTTCAAACCTGATTTTAAATTCATTAAAAAAGCTTTTTTCATTGGTTTACCTTCATCCATTGAAGGTTCTTCTCGAAATTTGGCCATGATTTTTATGCTTTCTTTTGTGGCCGCCTTTGGTACTAATGCTGTCGCTTCTTATGGTGCCGGTTCCAATATTATTCAAGTAGCCATGATGTCCGCCATTGGCCTTTCCATCGCCAGTGGTACTCTGGTTGGTCAAAATTTAGGTGCCAAGGATATTAAACAGGCAGAAAAAGTAGCCAAACTTAGTGCTTATATTGGTTTTATCTTGCTTTCTTTTTTAGGTCTTTTTGTCTTTATTTTTGCTCGTTATTTTATTTCCTTTTTTATCCCCAACGACCCTGAGGTTATTCAAGGTGGTGCTCTTTTTGTTAGAACTGTCTCTCTAAGCTTTGGTTTTGTTTCTCTCCAAATGATTTTTGGTCATGTCTTTACTGCTGCAGGAAAAACTCACATCACCATGACTCTCAGTGTTCTGTCTCAGTGGTTAATTCAAATACCTTTGGCTTATTTTCTTTCTAAACACACCTCTTTAGCTCTTCATGGTGTTTGGCTTTCTTTACCCATTAGCAATATTTTAGTAGCCATTCTTGCCTATTTTCTTTATTCTCGAGGTTTTTGGAAAGAAGGTCGCCTGATTGAAGATGATCATTTAAACAATTTAGCCTAAAAGAGTTTTTACTTCTCCACCCATTCTGGCTGTCCCAAATTTTTCATATAAACCGGCATCTCTTCTGTCTCTACTAGTTCCCTTCCTTCAAACAGAAGCTTAACCGCCATTCCTTTTTTGGTTTCCTCGCTCCAAGCTTGATCAAAGACAAAATTACCCAAAGAATAGAAAACTTTTTTCCCCTTAATTTCTTCCACATTCTGTACCCAGTGGGGATGACTACCAATTATTAAATCTCCACCATTTTCAATTATTTTCTCAGCTATTAACCTTTGCTCTTTATTGGCTATTGCTTGATACTCAACTCCCCAGTGCACCATTACCAAAAGCACGTCCACCTTTTCATCTGCCATCTTTACTAGCTCATAATCACTGTCTTTAACCTTACTTATCGTATTATCAAAAGCCAAAAATCCAAATTTTGCCCCATTAATTTCCCTGATCACCAAATTATCTAAACCCACCCATTCTATTTCTTTTTCTTTTAAAAAGTCTTGAGTCTCCAGCAGTCCTTTTTTGCCATAATTATTACTGTGATTATTGGCCAGCCCCACCACTCTTATTCCCGACTCTTTTAGTCCTTCAAGCATTTCTACTGGGGCACAAAAAGTAAAGCCACCTCGATGAATTTGGCAATCTTTAGTGATTGGATTTTCTAAATTAGCCACCACTAAATCAGCTTGAGCTAACCTCTCTTTTACTTTTTCAAAAGGATAACTAGGATTTTTCTTCTCCAAGCTTTTTTCCATTACGCTTCTACCCAGCATGATGTCACCAAGAATTATAATTTCACTTTTTTCTTTTGAAATTAAATCAGCAAAACCAATTTTATTTACTATTGGATTATTTTTAATAAAAGCTTGGCTTGGATCCAAAATATTTTTACTTTTTAGTAAAAATAATAAAAAAAATACTATTAACAATCCTCCCTTTATTATTTTCTTTTTCACTTTATTTTTTCCTTAATCGCCTTAACATAATTACAGTAATCACAATCAGGGTGGCTTTCAGGTATTTGCTTACTGTTTAAACATTCCCAAATCTTTTTTATTACTCCCTCTATCCACTCTGTTTTCCCTCTGTAGGGGAGAACTTTTATGTCAAATTCTAGTTTAGCATCGAAAGCCTCTTTGTCTGTTTTGCCGTTACAGTAAACAAAGTAACCAATTTCAGACACTTTGTAGCCATTTTTACGAAACAACCATTGATAAATTTCCATTTGTCTTTTGTAACCATCTTGCCACTCGGCATCCAGGTTAACCTCACTTTCTTTTGAGGTAGCTTTGTAATCAACGATAATTAGTTCTTTTTGAGCATTTACCCAAACATCATCCACTCCACCAGTAATTAACAAATTCTTTTCTTTATCTAAATAACTAATGCCTCTTCTCAAAGAATCTCGCCACTCATCCATTTTTTCATCTTTGTAAGGAACAGCCTCAATTCCATATGCCTTCATTAGTGGGTGAGCGGTACCCTTGCTCCTATGAACATCAAATTCTTTTTTTAACAGTTTATCTACTGCTGAGTTTAGTGAAAAAGGGAAGCCTGGGGGTTGAGCTATCCCCAAAACTCGATCTAGATAAAAACAACGAGGGCATTTAATAAACAAATCAATCTTACTTCGACTAATTCTAAAGGCTTTCTCTTCACCCTGACCGTAAAGACCCAATTGACGATTAGCTTTGTAGTATTGAGACATAACTTATTATAATTCATTCCTTTTTCTTTATTTTCATCTCCTTTTGATTAAAAGGGTAAAATGAATTAACTCTTTATGCCAAAAAAAGAAATCATCGTTAACGATTTGATGCAAAAAAATTATCGTTATTTTCTAACTGCTCCAGTTGCTAAAAACTTTGACCCTCGTTTTGCCCCCCAGCTTTCTCCCAAACAAATGCTCAAGCTTGGTGTTTTTGGTGGAAAATATATGACTGATTGTCAAGCGGAATTTCCCAAAAGTTGGTTTACCAAAGCCAAACTTTGTCACTCTTTTCATAATCCTAAACTTAATTATTTTAAAGTTAATGCCAGTCAATCTTTAGCCATTTGGCGACAAAAGGGTTGGATTAATCCAGTTGATCCTCGTGGTTGGTTTCAGTGGTATTGTCGTTATTATCTCGGTCGTCGTTTGCCTCAAGAAGATCAACGACAAATTGGTCGCTGGCTAGCCATGAAACGACACCTAGCTCAAGTTAAGCTTTATTGTCCAATGGGTGAATTTCGTTGTCGTCCAGTTCAACGTCAAGCCTTGTTGCATTGGGCTTACGATTCTAGAAAAATTTAATTTTTTAGTCACAGATCCCATCAGCCCAGAGTCCCATCTT
>CAZEKY010000014.1:1227-10149 GCA_964512875.1 uncultured Gammaproteobacteria bacterium | reverse complement strand
GCTGGACTTTGTGATAATTCTGAACCCAAAAAGGCTAAATCAAATTTAAAAGATTCATCAATTCTAAAAGATTGAATTAAATTACTATTAATCACTTCTCGACCCACTTTTCCAATTGAAAAATCACTTACCTTATTAAAGGCGTAGTAAAAAAGCATTAACACCACAATTTGTAAAATTTGAGGTAAACAACCCGACATTGGGTTTACTCCCTCTTTTTTATAAAGCTCCATTTGAGCCACTCCTAAGGCTTGTTTATCCTTACCATACTTATCAGTTAATAGCTTAATTTTAGGCTGAAGTTCACTTATTTTTTTAGCTGACTTTAAACTTGGAGCAATAATTGGCCACAAGAATAATTTTAATAAAATAGTCACCAAAATTATTGATAAGCCAAAATTACCCACCAGGTAATAAACAGCAAACAATAGATTAATAAAGGGGGCAATTAATAAATTCATATCGTCTATTTTAGCAAATCCACACCACCCTTTGACAGGGGATTACATCTCATTATTCTTTTTAAAGATAAAAACAATCCTTTAAACACTCCATATTTATCTACCGCCTGGTAACTATATTCTGAACAACTAGGAACAAAACGACAATGATTACCTCTTGAAAGATACTTTTTATAAAAAACTAAACTTTTTAAAATTATTTTCTTCATTTGATAAAGCCTTCCACTTCTTTTTCAATTTCCTTCATTTTTTTACCCAAAATTTCTTTTTTAGTTAAAAAAAGCAAGCGACTACCTTCTTTAATCTCTTTAATGTTTTTTCTGATCACTTCACTTATCTGTCTTCTAATCTTATTTCTATCCACCGCTCTTTTAGATATTTTTTTAGATACGATAATGCCAATTTTTTTTAAATCATCTTCTTCATTGCTTTTTAAAACAGCAAAAAAGGGAGAATGTTGAATTCTCCCTTTCTCTTTAATTTCTGCAAAATCTTTTTTCGATCTAATTCGGTTTTCTCTTTTTAACACTCTTAATTATAACTTTAATTAAGCTGTTAATTTCACTCTACCCTTACTTCTTCTTCTTTTAATCACATTTCTACCATCGTGGCCCATCATTCTTTTTAAAAAACCATGAACTCTGGAATGTTTTTTTGCTTTTCTTTGTAAAGTCATTTTTGTCATAGCAGCTATTTTATCATAAAAACTACTGTCAAACTTAAATCCAATTTGATATCTTTTCTTTTGTGGAAAACTCATTTAATATAGAAATTACCCAATCGATTTATCCACAATTTCGATTCTAATTCCTGCCTGTCTAACCGTTATTTTTGTGATCTAAATTTTTAAACCTAAATATGGACAATATTGAAAGACTTTGGAAAAACACTCAAGAAGAGTTAAAAATTATTTTGGCTCCAGCTATCTTTCAGACCTTTCTTTTAAAGACCCAACTAATTAGTCTCGAAAATAATGTTGCCACCATTGCTTGTCCCAACACTTACTCTGTCGATTTTAATAAAAAACGCTATTATGATGTCATTAAAAATGCTCTCGATCATCAAAGCAAAGCTGATAATCTTTTAAATTTTGTGGTTCAACAATTTGTTAAAAACGAAGATCAATCAACTCAAAACACACCTCTTTTTTCTTATACACCCAATCCGGGTAGTCACTCTAATTTACATCCAAAATATACCTTTGAAAATCTAATCGTCGGTAATAGTAATAATTTTGCCTATGCTGCTGCTCAAGGTATCGTTAAAAATCCTGGCCTTTCTTACAATCCCTTTTTTATCTGGGGTGGGGTAGGGGTTGGTAAAACCCACTTAATGCAAGCTATTGGTCATGAACTTCTTAAAAAAAATCCTGATTTAAAGATTAAATATTTCTCTGCTGAAAGTTTTGGTAATGAACTCGTTTCTGCTCTTAAAACCAAAAGTATGAATCAATTTAAAGATAAATATCGAAATCTTGATTGTATTTTAGTTGACGACATCCAATTTATTGCCGGTAAAGAATATACCCAGCAAGAGTTTTTTCACACCTTTAATGCTCTTCATATGAACGGCAAACAAGTTATTCTCACCTCTGATCGAAAACCTAGTGAAATTGATCATCTAGAAGACCGTCTTGTCTCTCGTTTTATGGGTGGCTTAACTGTCGATATCCAGCTGCCTGATTATGAGATGAGAATTGCCATTATTAGTAAAAAAATTGAAGAAAAGGGTATTTCTATCACTCCTGAGGCGGTTGAATTTCTGGCCAACAATATTGAATCAAACATAAGAGAAATTGAGGGAAAACTTCAACAAATCATTGTTCAATCTCTTTCTCAACAAATTCAAAATATTGATCTCTCTTTTGTTCAACAGTTTCTAAATCCTTCTTCAAATACTCTAAATAGTCATCAAAAAGCTCCTCAACTCAACCCTCGTCATATAATTTCCCTCTGTGCTAAGCATTTTAATATTAAAACTAGTGACCTTTGTGGAAAAAGTCGTAAAAAAGAATTAGTCACCGCTCGTCACATTACCGCCTATCTCCTTTTAACTCAAATTAACCTACCTTTAGAGGAAGTTGGTCATCTTTTAGGAGGCAGAGATCATACCAGTATTATGCATGCTCGAGACAAAGTTCAAAATGACTTTTCCACTAATACACAAACACGTCAACTTATTAACCAAATCATCACCACTTTTTAACCCTTTTTGACTTTTCCACTTTTTATTAGCACTTATCCACATTTTTATTCACTTTTTTCCTCTTCTTTATCCACCGAAGCTTACCCCAAACCATAAAGAGATTATAAGACAAAAAGACTCTTTTTCTTCTTACTTTAAAGCCATTTTGCTTAATTCACCATTCCCAATCAACACTAAAAGCCCAAACTTTGACCAATTTTATTTTTATCCCACTTATCAACACTCTCTACTAACTATTACTACTATTTTGGATATTAATCTCTTTATTTTTAACCTTTAAATTCACCTTAAACTTTGATAATATAAAGCAATGAAACTTTCCCTTTTACAAGAAAATTTAAACACTGCTTTAGCCAATGTTTCTCGTTTTGTCTCTTCAAAAAATCAATTACCTATTTTAAACAATATTCTCTTATCCACCGATAACGGTCGTCTTAAACTTTCGGCTACTAACTTAGAATTAAGTATTAATTATTGGATTGGAGCCAAAATTGAACAAGATGGCACTGTTACTGTTCCTTCAAAAGAAATAACGGAATTTGTTTCTTATCTTACTAGTGGAAAACTTGATCTCTCTTTAAAAGGGGATAATCTTTTAACTCTCTCTTCTTCTAAAACTGAATCAACCTTTACCACCAATCCTTCGACTGACTATCCTGACTTTCCCACTATTAACCCAGATACTTCTTTTGAATTAGATTTAAATGTTTTAACTCAAGCTGTTTCTCAAATTGCTTTTTCAGCTGCTACTGATGATTCAAGACCTGTTTTAACCGCTATTCTTTGTCAATTTACTTCTGATAGTTTAAATTTAGTCGCCACTGATGGTTTTCGTTTATCTTTTAAAAATATTAAATTAATTAATCCTATTAATTTAAAAACCCAACAAGTAACCTTTTTAATCCCTGCCAGAAGCCTTCTAGAGGTCACTAAACTCGCTAAAACAAACGATAAGATTAAAATTGGGTTAACTACCGACGAACACCAAGTTGTCTTTATTTTAGACGATGTGGAGTTGGTCTCTCGTCTTATCGAAGGGGAATATCCTGCTTATCAAAGAATTGTGCCTGAATCTTTTACTACCAAAGTATTTATAAACAAAGATGATTTTACCCAAGCAGTTAAAATGGCTTCTGTTTTTGCTAAAGAGTCAGCCAATATTGTCCGTTTTAATATTAAAAGCAACTCAATTGAGCTAAGTGCTAATGCTCCTCAAATTGGTCAAAACAAAGCTACTATTGATGCTAAAGTTGACGGTCAAGCTCTCGAAATTGCCTTTAATTATAAGTTTTTAATGGATTTTTTAAATGTTTGTAAAAGCCAAGAAATTATTATTCAGCTTAACGAATCTTTAACTCCAGCCTTTTTCCAAGATCAATCAGACCCAGCCTTTTCTCACATTATCATGCCTGTTAGGCTTCAAGATTAATTAGTCCTTAAAAACAATCTCGTGTTTCTCTATATTAGGATTAATTTCCTTTATCCAAGCTTCAACTTCTTTTGTAACTTCCTCTTTACTTCCATTTTTAATTTCAACATATAGAGTTAATTCTTTTATGTAACCTAAAATTGAAAAATTTTCTCCATGATAAGGTAATTTTTGGATTAATGGAAAATCTGCATTTCCATCATTAATTATCTCTTTGGCAATTTCTTTACTTGGAGTGACACTAATACTTATTTCTTCTTTCTTTTCATTAATAATTTCTGGATTTTCTTTGTTCCCATATTTAATTTTTAAAAATGCCAGCAAAATAATTAGAATTATTAAAAAAAATATCAATTGATACTTTTTAAGAAACTTAATTATTTTCATAATTTATTCTACCTTAACTTTCTATTTTCTTTTTTAATTTCCTTTAATTAAGCTTGGATCAGGATTATATTCATAGTGCCAACTTTCAGCTGAATAGTTGTAAAAACCATAATTAGCCGCATTAGCCTTTAACCAACTATCACCAATACTAGTATTTACTACTAAATCTAAGGCCCTTCCGGTTAAATGAGGTGACTTAGTGGCTTCAGTGGAGTATCTATTAACACAAAAGTTAATTCTCGCTTCTAGTGTTGTTAAAAATGAATCATATAAATGATCTCTAAAAATATCATTACAGTTCCAGGTGTAATAACTTTTTCCTACGTAATTTCCAGCTATCACATTTTTTTTAATTTCCACTTCCCAGCCTTTTCTAATAAAACCCTCTTCTTCAGTTGAGCGATAACCACTATATAATTTTAATTCATTGCCTCCTATCTCGCTCCTACTAGCATTAAACATAGCATAAAAAGCTGGTAATACTCTTCGATCTAGGGTTGCTTGAGGATCAATTGTATATTTACTTTCTAAAATTGATAATGAGCTATGATCTTCTCTGGCTAAATCATATTTTTGATTAATTCTGCCACTTTCTCTTCTGTTTTCTTCTTCAAAAAAATAAAAATCAATATTATCAACTCTCTCTTTTCGAATTGTTATTGGAAAATTACCAATCACATAATCATAGGTTGAGCCATCAATCTCATCTACTAAAGCCTCTTTTGGTGGCACTAATGAGGAAACCATCGGTGCAATAATAAATTGTTGATAGATAAAAAGACCTCCAAAAACTAAAAGTATCACCGGTAATACTGCTGCCGCTGTTATTGTTCCAATCGCTAATAGGGGAATTGAAATCAGAGCTGTGGCTGTACTTAAAATGGCTCCTCCTACTTTTCCAAAATTTTCTTCAAAAAACTTCTTACTGTTAATTCCTAGCTTATTGGCAATATTTTCAAAAAACTTTAACACTTTTTTACCTGCTGCTATTCCAGCTACCACCAGTGCTCCAATTCCAGTAGAAGAGAGAGCTGTTGCTGCTGCTGTTCCAAGTAATTTTCCAGCCACTGCTTGAACCCCTTTACCTAAAACACCTTTAAGTACTGTTTCAACTCCTTTTTTAAAACCTTCCTTGGCTACTACCCCCAAAGCATTTGAGGCAAATTCTTTTATTGCCTGATTACCGATTTTGGAAACTAATTTCTCTCCACCTTTTAACAAAGCCTTGTTAGTCCAGTTTCCGCTAATTTTACTAATATTATTACCTAACTTTAAAAAATTTTGAGCCTTGTTAAATAATTGATTAAAACGATTATCTTTAAACTGAGCCATGATATTCTCGAAAGATCGGACTTCTTTTAGTTGTGTTGGAAGATTAATCTTTTCAATAACTCTTTTTATCTCAATATTTTTGCTTTTAATTATTTCTATCTCTTGCTTATCTTTAACTAAAAAATTATTTACCGTTTTTAAATCTACCCAGGCATTTTCTAGTTTTCCCGGACTGAAATCTTGACTGTTGTTAATTAAAGCGCTGTCTTTTTCTCCATCAATGACACTTCTAGCCACCACATTATCTGCCACCATTTTGCCATATTCTTTTAGTGCCTCTATCTCTATTGGCTTGATTTCTGGGTTTAGCTTCAAACTTTCTTCAATAAATTTTTCTTCAAATTCGCTCTTTTTAAAAACTTCAATTTCTTGGCTGTAATTTTCTTTTAAATTCTCGATTTCTAAAACTATTTTTTTAGCTTCAATCCTAATTTCACTATTATTTTCTTGCTTCAATTCCTGGGCTACTCTTTTGGCTAAGTCAGCTATTTCTTCGCTTTTTGTTTTAATCTCATCTTCTCTAATAATTGCCTTTATTTCTTCAACAATTTTCTCTTTTACCTTCTCGTTTCCTTCCAGCACTTCCTTACTTCTGTTGGCAATTTCTTCAATTTTTTCTTCAACTAGCTTAACTTCTTCCTTTTTTTCTATCTTTATATCAGCCAGTTTAATCTCTTCTTCCTTTTCATTAAAATTTTCTACTTTTTTTTCTTCAATTTTTATCTTTTCTTGCCAGGCCAATCTGGTGTTTTTTAAAAAAGCATCAACTTCATTTTTTGATAAATTATTTCTTTTTGAAATTCTATCAATTGCCTCTTGGTCGTTTAACCCATTTTCTTCTAAATATTGCTCATATTCTTCAACCAATTGCCTAATTTTTCCCTCATCTACCACCGAGCTTTTATCATCAATCAGACTTTTATCATCAAGTTGAGCTAGTTTTTCTACTATTTTTTCCAAATCATTTGTTTCTTCTTGTCCCAAAAAGTTATAGATTGCTCGTTGTAGTGGACTACCACTGATTATTTCTCCTCGAATTATTCTTAATTCATCAACTGCCTCAATTGTTTTTTCAAGCGAAGCATAATCAGCTCTGTTTAATTCTTCAATTCTTTTTTTCAAATCAAAATTTTCGTCAAATCCCTGTGCCATGACTAGATTATAGCAACCTTAAACTATTCCATTGCCAAATAATTTATCATAATCCATTTTTTCTTCATCTTTTTTCTCTTCAAAAACAGCTTGGCTTTTTTTAGCCAATTGTGGTGGTTGAGCAATTTTTACTTCTTCGTTTTTAATAAAGATGGGTTTTTTAATCTCTGTTGTTTTTTTATCATTTTCTATCACTACCACTTCTGGTCTTTTAAACAAAACTTCTTCCTTTTTTTTAGCAATAAGCTCTTCTGGTTTTGCTTCTTCTTTCTTCTCTTCTATTTTTTCTTCCTCGACTTTCTTTTCTTCAATAACGGCTGTATTAATTTTAGGCATCGGAATTTCCACTGCCTTAGTTTCAGGAAGGCTAATTTTAGGCTGTCGATTTTCTATTGTTTTTGTTTCAGGTAAGTTAAATTTAGGTAAATTTTCCTTTACCGGATATGGATTACTTTTTATCTCAGTCTCCTTAACCACGTTTACTGCTGGTGGGGGATTATTAAAATTATTCTTTTTAATTAATTCGGCTGGGTTTGACGTGATTAATCTGTGTTCATCGGCTGAAGCAATCACTCTAATGGCCACATGATTTTGACCAGCAAAAAAGATACCCTCTCCTTTTCCAGCTGATAAAAGTAGCTGTTTTTCCCCCTCACTTAAGTAAAAGACTTCACCAATTTGATCAATCGCTGCACTGTGCTGTTTAAGCAGAATTTGAATTGAGCTGTTAGTTACAATTTCTTTTCCATAATCAGTCTTTAAAAAGTCATCTACATCTTGAGTGATAGTGGTTACTCCAAGATAATATTTTCTGCCTCTTTTAACAATTCCTCTTAAAAACTCAGCCGAATCATCATGTTTCATTAAATACCAAGCTTCATCGACTACCAAAATTCTCTTTTTTAACGTTTTTTTAACTATTGTCCAGATATAGTCCAAAACAATTTGCATGGCAACTGGTCTTAAGCTGTCTTCTAAGTTTCTAATTCCAAAAACCACCAACTTATTAGTTAAATTAACTGTTGTTTTTTGATTAAAAATTCCAGCAAAAGAACCTTTAATATATTTCTCTAATCTAGCGGCTAAACCTTTAGCTTTTTCATCCTCCATTCCAATTAGGGCTTTGTATAAATCTTCAATTAAGGGGGGCTCTTTATTTTGAGTACTTGGATCTGGAGTAATTCCTTTTGATTTGTAAGCATCCATCATGGCCTTATCCATAATTGACTCTTCCAAAGGATCCATCTTGCCCAACATCACCTTAAGTAGTTTGTGTAAAGATAAAACTTTAGTATTTAGGGCATTTTCACCCTCTTCCTCAGCCAAGCTTAAATCAAAAGGATTGATTTTTGATGCCTCACCGTAGCCAAAAGCCACATATTGCCCACCTGAATTATCACAAAGTTCTTTATATTCGTTTTCAGGATCAATTACGATAATATCAGTGCCCATCATCAACGATCTCATCACCTCCAGCTTAATCATGTAAGACTTTCCCGCACCAGCCATGGCAAAAACAACCGAGTTGTAATTTGGCATTGAGAATCGATCAAAAATTACCAAAGAGCCATTATGTCTATTAATTCCATACATGATTCCCTGATCATCTGACAAGTCGCTTGAAACAAAGGGGAAGGTGCTAGCTAAAGATGTCGTATCCATATTTCGACTAATCGATATTTTATCTTGACAAATTGGCAACGTGCTCACAAAAGCATCTTCCATCTGTAGTGTCGCTCTTTTACTTATAATTAACAGGGCACCTAAAGCTGCTTCTAAGTTTTTATTAATCTTATCCAGCTCGGCTACCGAAGTGCCTGAAATGGTAATGTAAAGTCCAAATTGGAAAAATCTCTCTTCACCTTTAACCAAGTTGGCTTGTAGGTTTAGTGCATCTTCTAGTTTTGCTTGAGTTGCTGGATTTACCAATCTGCCTCTTTGAATATCAGTGCTTAA
>CAZEKY010000014.1:0-1127 GCA_964512875.1 uncultured Gammaproteobacteria bacterium | reverse complement strand
CTCTGTTATTGTCTTTTTTTTAACTAAATTATCTAAAAATTTCATTTTCCATCTCCTCCTGTGACTACTGGGGCTTGATAATTAACATTTTCTACCTTTTGACTAACGGCTATTTCTTCGTTGTAACTTCGATAAAAAAGGTCAATCAGTTCTTTATTATCCAGCACCTCCACTTCCAAGCCTAATCTAGAAAATAGTCTAACCAAATGATCTCTTTTTGGTTCCAAGCTGGCTTTGGCTTTTTCTAAAATATAGTCTTTTTCAAAAGGTAATTCTTCTTTTTTACTTTTAGGCAAAAGAACTTTTAGCCCTTCTGCTCCACCGGCTCTAATTCCAAGCTCTAAAGCCGAAAAAGTAACTGCAATATAAAAAGATTTTGATAAAACATCATTCTTCTTAACTGTTTCTTCAATAAAACGACGATATTGTTTAATTCTTTCTTTTAATTTTGGGTTAAGCTGTTCTTCTTCTAAGCCCTCAAGCTTTTTAAGATAACTACTAACATCTTTAGCATGAGATTGAATAATAATTTGAATTGGAAAATTTAGGGAATTTAAAATTCCGCCATAAGCAAAAACTAAAGCTGATTGTTCTTGCTCAGATAGCAGGTCAAAGTTTACCGAAGATACTCTCAAAACTGAGGCGCAAGAACCATCTTTCATCATCACGATTCCTCCCACCACGTCTTCTATCGGTAGATGTTCCTGAGTGCTTCCTTTGATGGCAATTTTTAATGGGTCAACTGGCATATTAATTATTAGAAATTATTCTAATTGGTTGGACTATTTGATTATTTAAGTCTACATTAACTCTATCAAAATTAAAGCCATCTTTTTCAGCAATGATTAAATATCTCCCCTCTGCCAAAGGGGTGGTGGTTTTAAATTGACCCAAAGCGTTACTTTTTAGCACTCTTGATGGGTTTCCATGCTCATCTTGAATTTCGATAATCACCCCATCAATAATTTTTCCCTCCATACTAGTTGCCATTCCCACTATTACATTTGGAATCTCTGGAATGTCGGGCATTGGAATTGATCCAAAAACTGCCTTGCCTGTTGCCTCTAATCTTTCTCCTTTTAGGTTTAAATTTGCCTTATTATCTCTCCAGTCTTCTTCTTTCTTTT
>CAZEKY010000013.1:5972-10709 GCA_964512875.1 uncultured Gammaproteobacteria bacterium | reverse complement strand
TAATCAAGATAGTTTTTTTCCATTTCTGGAACAATATCGACGTTTAAAACTTTTCCAATATTATTTTTTTGAGTATCAATGATTTTGTTTTCTTCGTTAGCCATATAAAAATTAAATATCTAAATTTGCTAAATGAGCATGAGTTTGAATGAATTTTTTTCTTGGTGGAACGTCTTCGCTCATTAATATTCTAAAAATTTCATCAGCCTTTGAAGCATCAGAAACAGTGACTTTTTTAAGAAGTCTGGTTTCAGGATTCATAGTTGTTTCCCATAATTGTGAAGGGTTCATCTCACCTAAACCTTTGTATCTCTGAACATCATAAGGCTTGGAAGTGTCAATGGTCTTTAAATATTTTTCTTGTTCATCTTCAGTGTAAGTGTAGTTAACCACTTTACCTTGCTTAGTCTTAAAAAGTGGTGGCATGGCAAGATAAACGTAGCCTTCTTCAATTAAGTTGGGTAAATGTCGATACATAAAAGTCAACAAAAGCGTGGCAATGTGAGCACCATCAACGTCGGCATCAGACATCAAAATAATACGATGATATCTAAGCTTTTCAAAATTCATGGTTTCACCGATACCCATGCCGAGAGCAACGATTAGATCTTTTAATTTATCAGAACTAACAACCTTGTCTAATCTCATTCCTTCAGTGTTAAGAGCTTTACCCCAAAGAGGTAAAATGGCCTGATATTTTCGGTCTCTTCCTTGTTTGGCAGAGCCACCGGCAGAGTCTCCCTCAACAATAAAGATTTCGCTTTCGGCTGGATCTTTTGATTGACAATCAGCTAGTTTTCCTGGTAAGCCTTGTGACTCAAAGGCACCTTTTCGCATAATAACGTCTCTGGCTGCTTTAGCAGCTTTGCGAATTTGGATAGTAAGAAGAGCCTTATTTACAATAATTTTGGCAATATCTGGATGTTCTTCAAAATAAATTTCAAGTTCTTCTTTGACAATTCTAGAAACGATTGGCTGAACCTCGCTGTTACCTAATTTTCCTTTTGTTTGGCCTTCAAACTGAAGATCTCTTGATCCCATTTTGATGGAAACTACGGCTGTTAATCCTTCTTTGACATCATCACCAGTAATAGTGTCATCCTTTGCTTTAAGCATTTCTTTTTTGGTAGCATAGTCTCTGACAACTTTGGTTAAAGCAGTTTTAAATCCGGTTAAATGAGTTCCACCTTCATGAGTATTAATGATGTTTACAAAAGAAGGAGTAACTTCTTGAAAAGAATCGTTGTATTGAATTGCCACCTCAACATCAATCCCCTCGTCAAGACGATGAATGTAAATAGGTTCATGGTTAACAACTTTATTTTTATTTAATTCTCGAATTAAAGATAAGATTCCGCCTTCAAAATAATAGTGATGTTGGATATTGCTTCTTTCATCATAAAAATGGAAAAAGATTTTTGATGTTAAATAGGCCCTATCTTTAATAGATTTAATAATTACTTTGTTATCAAATTCAATTGTTTCTTTAAATATTTGTGGGTCTGGCCAAAAAGTTACAGTGGTACCGTTGATATTTGATGGTAGTATTTTTTTAAGTCGTTCAACTTTTGACTCTGGAATTTCACAAAGCTTAGTCTTAACAGCGCCTCTAGAAAACTCAATAAAATGTAAATGATCATCTCTACGGACTTCAATTTGATAAAGACAAGATAAGGCACTAACACAGGCAGCACCAACTCCGTGAAGACCACCAGAAACCTTATAAGCTGAACCTTCAAATTTGCCGCCAGAGTGCAGCGTTGTCATAACAACTTCGACTGCAGGCTTTTTGTATTTAGGCATGATGTCGATAGGAAAACCTCGTCCGTCATCAGCAACAGTGGCAGAATTATCAGGATGAATTATTATCCAAACATTTTTAGCATAACCAGCAAGAGCCTCATCAATGGCATTATCAACTATTTCTGTTAAACAATGATGTAATCCTCGTGTATCGGTTGAGCCGATATACATGGCTGGTCTTTTTCTGACAGGCTCCAAACCTTCCAAAACGACTATTTGATCCGCATTATATTCTTTGTTTGATGAAGACATGAGTTCATTCTAACAGAGTAAAAATAGCTTTACAATAAGCAAATAACACGGAACTTTAGGGTAAATTAAATGTAAAAAATAGCTCAAAAGATGCCTCTAAAAAGACCTAAGCTTAGGCAATTTTCTTCGTAAGTTTCGATACAGCATCAAAACTAATTACTGAAGTGGCAACCAAAACATTAAGTGATATATTTATCCCAAACATAGGTATTTCTACAACTTTATCTGCCATTTTAAGAATATCTTTTGATATCCCGAAGGATTCGCTTCCGGCAATTATGGCAACAGGAAAGTCATAATTAGTTTTTTGATAATTAATACTGGAGCTTGTTTGCTCACAAGCGACAATTTGATAAGCATCTTTTTTAAGCTGACGAATACAATCAGCGGTGTTTTTGTATGCTTCCCAAGGAACCCATTTCCAGGTTCCAATAGAAGCGCGATGAATTTTAATATTGGGAGGAGTAACGACGGGACCACAAAGGCAAATTTTTTCAACAGCTAGAGCATCAGCCAGACGAAAAAAAGAACCAATATTGTAAGTGTCTAAAACATTATCGAGAACTAAGACAATGGGATTTCTTTTAATTTTTTTTTGTAAAGTTTTAGAACTGTTAATTTCTGATTTTCTAATTTGATGAGAATTTAATTTCATGGATAATTTTATCAATAAAACAACAAGAGGCGTATCGGGTTGATACGCCTCTTAAAATAAAAACTATTTTTGATTAGCAACCACCGGTTGCAGGAGCTTGTTCTTCAACTTTATTTTCAATTTTGGTCAAACACTCTTTTGGAGCTTTTGAAAAAGCAGTACAAAGAGCAGCTTTTAACATATTTGGAGTTCTTGCTTGGTTTAATTCAAAAACCTCTTTGCCAATTTTTATGTTTTTATCAGTACTAGTGGCACTAACAGTAGGGGGAAATAACTGATCGCCAATATAAACAGTGGGTGATCCGCTGACTTTATTTTTAGTAGTAAAAGCAATTTCCTCTTCAATTAATGAAGCAGCTTGAGTGTTGAAGCAGTCAGCAATTTTAACAGCATCTAAGCCTGCTTTGTTGGCTTGTTCTTCCCAGCAAGTATCTGCATTGCTGGAGTTGCAGCTACTGTTAACATTGGCAATAAAATTCCACCATGTTTTTTTGTCATCTGTAAGATTATAAGCACAGATTTCTCTGACGTTTTGATTAGCTTCAACTCGGCCGTGGAGTGAAGAATAATAATTGTCTCCAACTTTTAAATATTTCTTTTCATCGTTGCATGATTTAACCATGTTGGCAATTTGATTTTTACAATCATTAATATCCTTTAGCTGACCGTTACTGTTAGCAACAAAAGTAGCGCAGTTGGCAGGGTCTGGAGTGGTCGTTTTGCAATAAGAAGACAAGTCCCCTTCTATTTTGTCAAAAATATATCGAGGTCTCATTTCAACCTTGTCTCCAAGAAGATCATAAACAGGTTTTAAAACGTCTTCTATCTGATTGCCGTAAGGACAAAAACTCATAACATAAAAGTCTAATTGAGGTTTTTTAATATTTTCAGCATCAAAAATATTTTGTGAACTTAAAGTGGCAGAAGTATCTCTATTCTGAAATTTAGTCCAAGCCACACCGGTTAAAAAGGTTGAGATAACTAAAAGTAGAGAAAAAAGAATAACTGCAACTAGGGGTACTCTTATCGAAACCTTGTTTAGATCTTTAAAAAATTTTTTAAAATCTATTTTTTTGATTATTTTTTTACGCTTTTTCATTTTATTTAGAATTATTAATTTCTTCAATACTGATAGCTCCAACAGGACAGGCATCTATTGCTGACTGAATAGCATCAGTAAGCTGTTCTGCTTGTTTTTTTACTTTTGCCTTGTAAATGGTGGTATCCATTTCAAAATGGTCTGGGTCCATCATGGGACAAGTATTACAACCAATACACTTTTCTTGGTCTAAATTTATTTTTATCATATGATATTAAAATAACAGATTGTGAAAAAAAATTCTATGGTAGCTTTTAGTAGAAGGAAGGTTGAGTTCGACTAATTACCTCTTTATTGTCTTTAAGAAAATCCCCTGCTCTGATAATTGCCTTTAAAAGTAATTCTATTCTCTCTTCTGCTTCAAGTAATGTTAAGTTTTTTGAAATATTTGGAAAGTAGTGAAAGATTTCATTGCGTCCAAATTTCCAGGCGTTCCAGAGCGTCTCGGCTAACTCCTCTCCATTTTCATGAATATCGGATAATTTTTGAAAAACAGAAAACCTTTTATATCTAAGTGATGGATTTAAAGTTTTACCTACCCTAAAACGCTCACTTTCATAATCATCTTGAGAAATTATTCCAACTTTTAAAAAAAAATCTTTTAAAAAACCTTCATATGCTTTTGCAATAGGAGCCACGAAAAAAGAAGAATCGTTAATTTTATCGTTACTGTTAACCTTGGTGAGGATTGTTTCAACATCAGTGACTAAATCTTGCTGTTGTTTAGAAAGATGTTTTCTGGCGGTTTCAAAAAGTAGAGATTCAATCATGCTTTAGACTTTGACTTTAATTAAAATGTATAAGAAAAATAAAAATAGAACACTAAATATTATCAAATAATTCTTTAAAGATTTTATTGGTAGTTGTTTGTCTTCTCTGGCAAATAGCCATTTTTGTAAAAATTTTGGATTATAAAAATAATCATTAA
>CAZEKY010000013.1:4157-5872 GCA_964512875.1 uncultured Gammaproteobacteria bacterium | reverse complement strand
AAGTCAAAAAGTAGTTTTTTTTTCACTAATTAAATAATAGCAAAATAATGACTACTCGTATCTTAAAGCTTCTATAGGAGAAAGTTTTGACGCCTTTTGAGCAGGAGCAACTCCAAAAATAATACCAACAGCACTAGAAACACTAAAGGCTAATACAACAGAAAAAAGAGTAATTTTCGCTGGAAAATAAGAATTAATAGCTAGAGTGCCAAGTGTTCCA
Organism: uncultured Gammaproteobacteria bacterium; assembly: GCA_964512875.1. Taxonomy (GTDB): domain Bacteria; phylum Patescibacteriota; class Microgenomatia; order UBA12405; family UBA12405; genus WARW01. Next base: position 5,652 of record CAZEKY010000013.1, on the reverse strand, counting down.
AGAATAACCCCGATAGTTCCTCCTAAACAAGAAAGAATCACAGCTTCAATTAAAAATTGAATTAAAATTGCTTGAGGATAAGCACCAATTGCCTTTCTTAAACCAATTTCTTTGGTTCTTTCGGTCACAGAAACAAGCATAATATTCATAATCCCAATTCCACCGACTATTAGCGAAATAGCGGCAATTCCGGTTAGAGCGATAGTGAGAACACTAATAATGGAGTTGATTGAGCTTAATAGCTGAGAACTGTCATAAACTGAAAATTCATCTTTTTGATACTCTCCTAACAAAACCTTACTTATTTCTTTTTTGGTTTCATCAATAGTATCTTTGTCTTTAGCTTTAATTACAAACATATTTATACTTTCATTACCGGCAAGATCTGAAACAACCGATAAAGGAGCATAAACAGTATCATCTAAACTGGGACCTCCCATCGAGGCTCCTTTTTGATCAACAACCCCAATTACTTTTAAGGTTTTTCCTTCAACGATAATTTTTTTGTCAACAGCATTTGCATTTGGAAAAAGATCTTGTGCAATATTGTATCCAAGTACTATGACTTGCTTGTCAGAATCAGTAAACCAGCGGCCATTATCTTTAGACGGCAATAAATTATTATTTTTTCCATATTTTTCAGTCGAACCATTTATTTCAATGTCTTTTTTAGTGGCTTTGCTAGATTTTAAATCAACATAAGCGGCGTTAACCGGCATAACATCGAGATCTTTTAGTTTTCTTTTTAATAGCTGATAATCTTTCAGAGTAAAACTGTTCATGATGGAAGTCATGCTTCCTCGAGAAAAACCACCACTTTCATTAAAAACTTGCCCTGGTGAAACGTAAATGGAGTTGGCACCCAGAGCGTCAAATTGGTCACTAACATAACTTTTGAGACCATTACCAATTGAGGTTAATAAAATAACAGAGGTGACGCCAATAATAATTCCCAGAGAAGTTAAAATCGTTCGACTTTTGTTTTTTAAAATTGAAGTAAAGCTAGATTTAACTAAATCGGTGAAACTTGGTTTTAGTTGATACATTTTTCTCCTAAGATTTTGCCATCTTTAATAACGATTGTTCTTTTTGCTTGCTTGGCCAGATCCATATCGTGAGTAACAAAGACGATGGTTCGACCTTCCTCTTCGTTTAATTTATGGAAAAACTTCATCACTTCGGCTCCAGATTTACTATCAAGATTTCCGGTTGGTTCGTCAGCTAAAATAATTTTGGGATTGTTAACTAGAGCTCTGGCAATAGCAACTCTTTGTTGTTGGCCTCCAGAAAGTTGTGCCGGAGTATTTTTTAGCTTGTCTTCAAGTCCAACTTTTTTTAAAACACTAAGGGCTAATTGCTGATGTAAGTTTTTGGGAATGTCAGAGTATAAAAGTGGGAGAAGAACATTTTCTAATGAAGAGGTTTTTGAAAGAAGATTAAATTGTTGAAAAACAAAACCCAAGGTTTCATTTCTGACTTGAGCTAATTGTGTTTC
>CAZEKY010000013.1:1294-4057 GCA_964512875.1 uncultured Gammaproteobacteria bacterium | reverse complement strand
TCTTTATTTTTTGATGATGATTTGGTCATTTTGATCAATACCTTCCTTTATTTCAATATCTGTATCATTTTCAATTCCAGTGACAACTTCTTTTTTGGTTAAACTATTGTCGGTGTTTTTTACTATTACAAATTTCTTATCGTCTTGCTCAATAATGGCGTCAATTGGAACTATAAGAGTGTCTTTTGATTCTGATAAAAGGATAGTGGCATCACCATCCATCCCTAGTCGATATTTTAGATTATGATTGTCAATTGGAAGCTTAAATTGAATTTTATATACAGTTGAAGACTCTCCAGCAAGCGGAGTAAATGAAATATGAGTTACCTCTGATGCTATCTGCTCATTGTCATAACTATCAAGAGAAACAATGGCACTATCAGTGACCTTAATTTTATTGACGTCATCTTGATCAATTTTTGAAGAAAAATAAAGGCTTTGAGGATCAATTATTGAAGCAATTACTTGTGAGGCTAAAACATTTATTCCAGCATTAGGATAGTTGACTTGAGTTACTATTCCTGAAAAAGGAGCCCAAAGAGAAGAATATTTAACAGCCAAATCGGTTAGTTCATAATTGGCCACAGCATTGTTTAAAGTGTTTTGATTTCTCTCAAGTATTCTCTTAATTTCAGTATCAATAATTGAATCCTTATAAGTATCACCAATATCGTAAAAACTTGAAGCAGCACTTTTATAATTGTTGTAACTAATTTCTAATTGTTTTTTAAGTTGCTCTTTGTTTAGTGAAGCTATTGTTTGATATTTTTTAACTAAATCTCCAGCCTTAACACCTACCCAAGCAAGTTGGCCACTACTTTGAAAAGATAAATCGGCTTTTTTTTCAGCGTCTATTTCTCCAGACAAGATTAAAGTACTAGCGATATCTCCCTTTTTAACAGAAATAACTTGCTGAGTTTTTGGATTGTATTTAGATGGAAATTTTGCGCTAGCTTCTTTTTGTTTTTCTTTATTAGAAAAGTAGGAAAAAACAAGAAAGACCATCAATAAAAAAGGAATGATGTATTTTAATTTCAAAAATTTTTTCATAATAATATTTTGTTTATATCCAACTGAGTGTATATTTTACCATTTATGACAATCAGATTAAATTATAAGGTCAATTGTTTAGGTTTCTCTTTGTTCTTGTGTTGATTATTTAACTCCTTTAGTTTCCACATAAAAAGCTTGTAGGGTGTTTTTATGCTTCCTGGGTTTTGATCTTTAACAAAATAACGAGCTTGTTGAAGAATATTTCGATCGGTATTTTTTGATAGCCGAATGTAAAGGGATCGATTTTTCCAATCATCTAATTCTTTGGCTAATTCAAGTCCATAAGATTGATATTCATTTCTGACGTATTTTTTTCTTTTATCTAAAGTTTCTTTAAATTTAAGAAGCTGATCACTTAATAAAGAGGGTTGGTTTTTAATCATTAGTTTTATTATTAGCTTAATAACTAATAAGTAAGTGGACTCAGACGGACTTGAACCGTCAACGACTCAGTGCGACTGAGCTGTTTTACCATTAGACTATGAGCCCTGAATTAAATGATGTTTTTAATTTCTTTAAAAACATCTGAGGAAAGATTAGAAACGATTTCTTCTTCTTGAGAGTTAAAAGATTGAAGAACATAGTCTTCAGTAGGAATACCATCCTCTCCTTTGCCAATACCGAGTCTTAAGCGATGAAATTGTTGACTATTTAGACTATCGATAATCGACCTGACACCATTATGTCCTGCAGCTCCTCGGTCAAATTGGAGGCGATAGTCCCCTAAAGGAAGATCAAGGTCATCATGAATCACATAAATGTCTTGAAGATTGATTTTGTAAAATTGAGAAATTTTTTTGACGCTAAGACCGGAATTGTTCATGTATTCTGTTGGTGTGGCAAAAATTATTTTATTAATCCCCTGCCCTGTTTCAAAAAGATTAGCTGAAAGATTTTTTTTCTCTTTTAAAATAGCCTTAAAATTACTTTTAACAAAGTCTACAACAATTCTTTGTCCTAGATTATGACGATTGTGTTGATATTTTTTATCAGGATTTCCGAGTCCGATAATGAGTTTCATAGCTTATTCTATCATTGACCATGTTGATATATATAATAGTATATAGAATACTAAAGATGCTGTTTGAAATATAATGATATATATTTATAGCCTAAGCTTAGGAAATAGTGGAAAATAGGCCTTTATTAGCACTCTTACTGCTTATTTGCTAAGAGCTTAAAAGCTTTTTCGTCAATAATTTTTACACCCAACTTTTTAGCCTTGATAAATTTAGACGAAAGAGAATTTTGTTGGTTAGAGATTAAATAATTGGTGTTTTGACTTACAGTAGAAAGTACCTTACCTCCTTTGTTAATAATTTCTTTTTCAATTTCTTTTCGAGAAACACTAAGGGCTCCGGTAATGACAAAAGATAAATTTTTAAAAGAATTATTAGTGATATCTCTAGTAAGAGAAACTTTATTTAAAATTGAAGTGATAAAGTCTTTTCTGTCCTGAATTCCTTGATAGATTTTTCTAGCCAAGGTAATTTGAATCCCTGGAAGTGCTTCAAGCTGTGCTTCACTTATGTCTAAAATTTGTTCTGGACTATCAAAACCAGCTTTAATTATTTGAAGAATCCGTTTTGAGCTGAAACTGGGTATGCTGGAAGCCTGAAGCAGCTGAGCTAATGATAACTTTCTTTTATTTTGAATTTCTTTATAAAAATTTGTGCCTGATTTTTCTCCAAGCCCTTCAATGTTTTGAAA
>CAZEKY010000013.1:0-1194 GCA_964512875.1 uncultured Gammaproteobacteria bacterium | reverse complement strand
AACCTTTTCAATATGAGGAATAACGTCTCCCCTTCTTTCAATTTGCACAATATCATCAACATTAATATTTTTTTCTTTAATTAATTGATAATTTGCCAAAGAAGCATAACTAATGATGGCTCCAGAAATTTCAATTGGATCAACCTGAGCAACTGGAGTGATGGTTCCCATGGGTCCAACTTGCCAGTTAATATTAATAATTTTACTTTCTGAGGATCTTGAGGGAAATTTATAGGCAACTTGACCTTTAGGCCGATTATTTTTACTACCAAGCTCTTCTTGCAGTTTAATATCATTAATCTTGACAACAAGACCATCCATCTCGTATTGATAAAGCTTTCTTTTATCAAGTAAAAATTTCTGATAGACCTTTTCGATTTGATCAAAACTATTACAAATAATATTTTCTACTGTCACAAAAGCATTATTTTTCAAATAATCTATTTTGTCTTTTTCGGTTAAAAACCTTTTATCCCCCTGAAGATCAACAGCGTAAAGACTGCAATACTGGGCGTGTTTTCCATCTAGTCTTTGTGAAATTCCTGATACGGCATTTCTAGAATTTGAATATTTTTCTTCAGAAATTTCATTAATTTTTTTAAAATCATCATCGGTAACAACAATTTCACATCTTACTGATCCAGAAAATGTGTCTTTGAAAGAAGAAACAAAGTTTTTCATCTTGACTACATTTTGAGTAATGACATCACCAAGAAAACCATCTCCTCTGGTAATTGCTTCTAGACATTTTCCGTTTTTATAAATAATTTCTAAAGAAATTCCATCACATTTAGGCTGAATGGAAAAAATAGTTTTTTGATCAATTTTTTTTAATTCAAAATAATGAACTAAATCTTTAAGGTTGTTAACTTTGTTTTGAGATCCCATTGGCATTAAGTGCTTTTTTTTATCAAAACCGCTATTAAAATTTGGGTTGCCAACTTTGCTAAAAAGACGATGGTAAGGACTTTTTTTAAGTAAAATTTCTTCAAGGGTATCGTAAGTGTGATCGTCCATAATGGGCTTACCACTAGTGTAGTAGGCTTTTTTGGCTTCAATTAAAAGTTCGCCAAGTTTTTCTGGAGAAATGTTTTGAAGATCAATATCAGCAAGAGTAATCATGTCTTAATTATAAGATAGTTAGCCGTTAGATAGACAGTAGTAAGCACCTTTGGTTGATCCTCTTTTTTCTAC
>CAZEKY010000012.1:0-10833 GCA_964512875.1 uncultured Gammaproteobacteria bacterium | reverse complement strand
GGCCACTTAACTTTAAAATTAAGCCGATGTGGTGAAATTGGTATACACGTACGCTTGAGGTGCGTATGCTGAGAGGCGTGGGGGTTCAAGTCCCTCCATCGGCACAATAAGGGATAGATGTGTTCGTAAATATATTAATAGATATAGGTTTAATTGATGGTTTAAATTTTATCAAAACCGTGAATAAGTGGTGTTTTTTGCAATCTCTTCACGGTTTTATTGACAAAACCGTGAACAATCTTTATAATTTGAGTATATGACTAAAATATCTAATGTTTTTAATAAAATAAATTTTCTACGTCAAAGATATTATCAAGCTCTTATTGGTAAAGATGCCCTTATTCATCTTATTAGTGAGGCAGAAGTGGCTGAACAGGTTTATAACTCTAATGCTATTGAAAATAGCACTCTTACTCTTGAAGAAACTGAAAAAATACTTTTACAAATTGACTTAGATCGTTATATAAACGAAAGAGAAATTTTTGAAGCTAAAAATCTAGCTAGAGTTGTTTCTTATATTGACAAAAAAGCTAAAGAAAAAGAACTTAGCCTTGATATGATTTTGTTTCTTCATCAAATGCTTATTTCTAATATTAGAGATGATATTGCTGGAAGATTTAGAAAAGAAAATGAGTATGTTCGAGTCGGTAGTTATATTGCTCCAAGCCCAAAAGAAGTGATTGAAAGGCTTGAAAAAATGCTGTCTGAATATAGCGCCAGTAGTCATGAAAATATTATTAAGCGCATTGCCCGTTTACATTTAAACTTTGAATGTATCCATCCGTTTATTGATGGTAATGGTCGAATCGGTAGAGTTATTAATAACTACTTGTTAATAAGGGAGGGTTTTGTTCCTATAAATATAAAATTTATTAACCGCCAAAAATATTATGAAGCCTTTAAAGAATTTGAAGAAAACCAAACAACTCATATTATGGAGGAAATAGTTGGGAAAGCATTAACTAATAGTTATCACAAAAGATTAGCTTATTTAGAAGGTAAAAAAATAATTACTTTGTCTGAATATGCAAATATTAATAAAATTTCTTATTCTAATCTTTTAAATAAGGCTGGTCGACAAACTATTGAAGCTTTTTTAGAAAAAAATGTTTGGAAAATTGGTGTTGATAGTAATAAAGAATAGTTTTTTGGTTGGGTTAATTTTTAAAAAGCGACATTATTGATTGTGGGTAACATTTAAATTAAATAGTGGAGAAGTAAAGAGATTTGAGTTAAAATACTTAACATTCACTGCCCCATCGTCTAACGGTAGGACGTTTCCCTTTGGAGGAAAAGACTGTGGTTCGAATCCATGTGGGGCAACATAATTTGTATGATAAATTTTGTTTTGAATACGTCTCAACAGAACAACGTCTTTTTCTAAAATAAAAATGAATATTTATCAAAAAGATCAATTTGAAAAAGAAATTTTTAAAGAAATAGAAATTGGTAAGGAAAAAATTAAGTCAAAAGAATTTGAAAATTGTGTCTTTGATAAGTGTTATTTCACTGAAAGTGAATTTTTGAGATGTAAATTTAGTGATTGTGTTTTTAAGAATTGTATTTTTATAGGAGTAAAAGTTAAAGGGTGTAATTTTTTGGATATCAAATTTATCGACTCCAAAATTTTAAGTGTTGATTGGACTGAAACTTTTAATATTAATTACATAAAGTTTGAAAATTGCCAAGTAAACTATTCAAATTTTAGGTTTTTAAAACTGACCAAGCTGATAATGAGTAACTGTGAAATAAAGGAAAGTGATTTTATCGGAGCAGAAATTCCTGAGGCTGATTTTCATGGTTCAAATTTAGAAAAATCAATATTTTCAAAGACAAATTTGTTTAAGGCTGATTTTAGAAATAGTCGAAATTTTTCTATTGATTTTAAAACAAATAATATTAAAAAAGCACGTTTTTTACTTACTGAGGCGGTAACTCTTTTAAATAATTTAGATATTATTATTGAAAATTAAATGTACACTGTTTATATTTTGCGAACGTCAAAGGGAACTTTGTATACCGGCCAAAGCAATAATTTGACTCGAAGATTAAAACAACACGCTTCAAAAAATAAAAAATCAGCAAAATATCTTAGAGGGTTTGAATCTTTTACACTTGTCTACCATGAAGAATTCGAGACTCTTAGTCAGGCGCTAAAAAGAGAAATAGAAATTAAAAAAATGACAAAAACAAATAAGGAAAAATTATTAAAGAGTCGGTGTGGCTGATTCGGTTGCTAATGGGGCTGGAGTTTCAGTTGGCAAAACCAAAGGAGTTTTTTCGAGCTTGTCTAAGACATCCCATTCAATTGCTCGATAAGAGAGAACCCCGGCAATAACCAAAAGTCCAAGCAGAGTAAAAACAATAATATTACCTAAATAGTCTGGTTGTTTATTTGTTGTTTCCATGTTTCTATTTTATCCTAGTAATTGTGTGTATGTCAGGATAAGAAAGAAAAATTGCGGGTGATTCTTCAAGTAAATATCTTTGAAAATCTTGATAAATATTTTTTCTTTCAATCTGATCAAAAACAAATCGGCCATCTTCTAGAAGTTTGTCAATACGAGAATCGTTTAATTTAGTTAAATTACTCTTACCAATTTGAGTTGAATGCCAAAAAAGATATTGGTCTGGATCATGAGGAATGCTTCCATAGGTTAAAATTGCATCAAAATTTTCAGTATCGATACGACTGGTGATGGTGATATTTGTTTTAAGATTTAAAATAGTTTCCCACGCTTTTTTAATATCCTCGGCTACAGATAATAATCTTCTGTCCCCTACAATTAGATCGATAACTTCTAGTTCATTGTTTTTGTAAAGCTCTTTTGCTCTAGTTGCATTGTAATTGTATTCTTTGACATTTGGATTGTAAGCCCATGATTCTGGAGAAATTGGTCCAAGACATCTCTCATTTTTATCTCTTGTCTTTGGGGTGGCGTAGGCTAATGCTTGTCTGAGTTGCTGATTGTTAATTTTTTGAGTATTTAAAAAAATGGCGGAATATTTTTCATTAGTTTCAATTTTTTGTGTAATTTTGCTATTGCTCCATTTAGACAATTCTTCAGGTAAAGAATTAATTTTAATCTGATTTACATCCCCTAATTTATAGGCATTAATTAAATCGTTTTCATTTTGATAAAAACGATAAACTATTCTGGGTAATTTATCGTTAACTGGAATTAAAGAAAGGGTTTTTAAATGCCCTTCTTGTAGGGAATAATTTTCAATTTTATACTGACCTAAACCAATCGTATTTTTTTTAAATAATGGTCTGCTTAATACGGAAAGTATGGGAGAAAATTCTTTTTCAATAGTTATTTTTACTTGATTTTCACTTAAAACAGTTGTCTTAATTCCGGGTATATTAGAATAATCGATATCGCTAGCAATTAGTTTTTTACCACCATGCCAGAAAATATTATTTTTTAAGGTAAAAATATAGTCTTTATTGTCATTTTCTACCTTGAAAGATTCCACAATTGGAGAAATAACCGCCTTGTCGTTTTCAGAATTAATTGTTAACCCGTAACTTATTTGAGCAGCCACATTTTCAGGTAAATTTTTTAAGGTATAAAGACCTTCAATTCCAATGCTTTCTTTTTTAAATATTGGAAGATTAATAAAAGCGATTAATTCTTTCTTAAAATTAAACGCTAAAAAAATCAAAACAATAGTAGTTAAAATTAACAAAAATTTTCTCTTTAGATAAGAAAAAAGATAAATTAGTTTAAAATGCAGTTTGTTAAACAAGGTGTTATAGAGTTGTTTGGATAATTGAAGAAATTAAAAAAAGAACCACTATCACAATTGTAAAATTAAAAACGACCTTCTCCCACCCTCTTTTCTCAACCACAGAAGCAGAAAGAATATTTGAGCGAGATTCTGAATCCCCGCTTGATTGTAAAAAGATTAAGCCTGTTAATAATAAAGATAAAATGATTTGAATAACAGTTAGAATAGTTTTCATTTTTGAGGCCTGCTTTTACGCAGTATTGAGTTGTAAATATTTAAAATGGTACCAACCGTTATTGAAGTTAAGAAAAAAGCCCAAAATCCGTTTACTGGGTAATTATATTGGGCAATGTATATATTACCAACATGAAAATCAGCAATAAAGAAAACGGCCAAATAAAGACCAAGAGTATCTATTACTATTCGAAATAATCCGAGTGTCAAAATATTAATTGGAATTAAAAGAATTTTGACAATCGGTTTTAATAATAACTCAAAAATGGTTAAAATTACTGCAACTTTAATTATGCTTAAAGGAATTTGTAAAAAGCTAAGATTATTCCAAAGTAAATTAGCGGTGACTAAAGAAAAAGAAAAAAGAATAATATATCTAAGTATTTTTTTCATGTTTTTTGTTTCTGTTTAATATTATACCGCCCAAGCCGAAAAAAGTAATGATTAATCCAGCAAAAACAATTAAATTTAAATAATATTTAGGATTTCTAATAGTTATTTTTTCTCTTGGAGTATTTTGAGAGTCTATTTGAATTAAAATATTTCTGCTTGCAGGATTAATTGAAGAAAGAAGTGAATAATTTGGTAATGATATTTCACTTGATGAAAAAGGTGGAAGCACTTTTAGATGATGCTGCCAGCTTGAGTTTGGGTTTGAAATTATGACATCAAAAATGGCGTTGTTGTTTTCGTTAGTAATCCTGATTAAAGCGGGTTGATATATTTTTTGTGGAACCACAACTATTTTTAATTTTTTGTAGTCGACTTTTAATTCCTGGGTAGCAAAAGTGACCTCAACAGTTTTAATATTACGATCATTTTTATAAGCTCCGGGAGGACGAGGATTTTCACTATCAAGACCATGAAAAACAAAGGCAAAATGGTTTGGGTCTAAATCTTTAAAATAATCAACTCCGTTAGTTGTTTTCTCCCAGGTGGGGTCAACTGAAATCCATGATTGTCTATCCATATCGTAATATTGTGGCCAGGCATGTAAAATGTCAGCGTTTACGTTTACAGGTTTTATTTGTGGATTATTAGTATAAGCAAAGCCTTCCACTTCTCTGGCTGCAATTCCTTTGGCCCTGGCAAGAGTAACAAAAAGATCGGTAAAATCAGTACAAATTGAGTTTAATGGTGATATCAAAGTGTTTAAAGCACCCTTTCTTTGGGAAATATTTACAGCGTTGTAGTCATATTCAAGAGTATTTATTGTGTAATCATAAATATCTTTAATATTTTTCATTGGTGCGACTATTTGTTTTATGTGAGAATCATTAACTGGCCAATATTCTTGTTCTTTTAAATAATCATCAACATTGATCTTTGCTTGGATATTGCTAGGCATTATTTTGGCTTGCCCAGAAATATTTATTTCTAGTTCCTGGTTCCCTTCAAGTCGATATTGAGCCAACCAGTTTCCGTCATTATCAATATTAATATTAAAAGGTTTTGGAATAATTTCTCGATATGTAATTTTTTGATTGTCAGTGTCAGGAGGGATAACTACTTCTAGGTTTTGAGGGTGTTTGCTGCTGTTTTTTAGGAAATATTTAAAATTAAAATCAAAGAGCTGGTGATTGCCAAAAATTAAAAATATTTTTTGATTTACATTATTAAAATAAATTTGAGTTTGATTGCTTAATGGAATTGAATTTTTTGGGCTTAAAGAAGAAAATGATAAATTTCCATAAGAACTAGGCACAGAGATTGTAATTTCGTTAATTTCTTGGCTATTATTGTTTTTATTTTCTGGTAAAGAAAGTTCCCAAATACTGCCTTTTTGAATAGCAAGTTTTGGAATAGTGTAATTTAAGCTAAATTTTGTTACTTTATCTTTACCTAAATTGTTTTCATTAAAAACGAGATCAATAATATTAAGATCGTTACGATGTTGGCTTTTTTGAACGATGTTTCCTTTACTATCAGTTCCTGTAATGTTTTCTAAAGGAGGTCCAGATATTAAGATTTGATAATTTTTAGGATAGATTTCGGAAAAATTATTAACCAGTTCAGTTTCAACAGCGACTAAAGCATTTCCTTCAAGATCAAGTTGATAGTTTGTTTTTTGTGAAAAATTAAACTCTTGGCTTGCTTTAATTGGAGTGATTGAAAAGAGTAAAAATAGAAAGAAAAATATAAACATAAAGATACCTTTAATATAACATTTGCATTCAAGTCTATTAAATAGCAAGCAAGAGCACGGATACTAATATTTACTTTCATTTGCTTTATTGACTTCGGGTATTGTTCGCGTATTATTTGTCTATGGCAACAATTTTATATAAAAGACAAAAACAAATTTTAGACTATATCCAAGAAAGTATCGAAAAATATGGTTATGCTCCAACATTAACAGAAATTGCTCAACAGTTGGGCCTTTCTTCCTTATCAACAGTTCACGAGCATTTGGCAGTTTTAGAAAAAAAGGGATTAATTAGAAGGTACAAGGGAGCCGTAAGAGGTATTGAGCTTTTACAAAAAGAAGAAAGTGTTTTAGAAAAAATTGTTTCCTCTTTAATTGAACTGCCTGTTTTGGGTTTCATTGCTTGTGGAGAACCAATCGAACCCTACACTGATCCTAATGCCACGATAGGAGTGAGTGCAAATTTGGTGAAAGCTGGTGATCAATCTTTTGTGTTACAAGCTAAAGGAGACTCCATGATTGATGATGGAATTTTAAGTGGTGATTATGTGGTGGTTAAAGAGCAACAAAACGCCAACAATGGAGATATCGTGGTGGCGGTATTAAAAAGTGGCTTTGCTACTTTAAAAAGATATTATCGAGAAGCAAGCAGGATTAGATTACAACCATCTAATGCCGCCATGGCTCCTATTTATGTAACTGACGTGGAGATCAGGGGTAAAGTAGTAGCAGTCATACGTCAATTTAATTAACGGTATAATAGGGAATGCTATACATTGTTGCAACTCCAATAGGAAATTTGGGTGATATCACTTTAAGGGCAATAGAAACTCTCAAAGCAGCTGATTATATTCTTTGTGAAGATACTCGTAAGACTGGTCTTCTTTTAGCAAATTTAAATATAGAGAATAAAGCAAAATTAATTTCTTTTTATGATGAGGTTGAAGATCAAAAAATACCCGAAATTATAAGATTGTTAGAAGATAATAAAAATGTGGCTTTGGTAACAGATGCTGGCACTCCTATAATTTCTGATCCGGGCTGGAAGCTCGTTAAAAAATGTCGAAGCTTAAATTTGCCATACACTTCAATACCAGGTCCCTGTGCCGCCATTAACGCCTTAGTTTTGTCTGGAATTGCAGCGGCCAGATTTACCTTTTTAGGTTTTTTACCTAAAAAAGATGGTGAGAGGATTAAGCTATTGGAAAGATATAAAGACTTTAATGGTGCAAAAATTGTTTATGAGTCCCCTTTTAGAATTAAGAAGCTTGAAGAACAAATCAGAAAAGTTTACGGAAAAGATGTTCAAATCGCGATTATTAGAGAGATGACTAAAAAATTTGAAGAAGTTTTACCTACTATTGAAAAAGACGGCAAAGGTGAGTTTACTGTTATTTTTTCTTAATATTTCTTTTTTCTGCCCAAGCGACCACGTCTCTGGTGGCGTCAATTGCGTCAGGGCTGACAGAAATACTGGTAGCACCCCATTTCACCAATTTTTCAACTAATTCTGGGTAGTTACTTGGAGCTTGTCCACAGATTGAACACATTATTCCTCTTTTTTTAGATTTGGTAACGAGTCTTTTTAAAGACCAAAGGACAGCTGGATCCATTTCATTGAAATCTTTGGCAACCTCGTTATTATCGCGGTCTAAGCCGAGAGTAAGCATGGTTAAATCGTTGCTCCCAATTGAGATTCCATCGATACCAACATCAATAAATTTGTCTAAAAGAATCACATTGCTTGGAATTTCGGCCATCATTAAAAATTTGAAAGAAGGTGATCTTAAGAGACCAGCATTGGTAACTATTTTTTTAACTTCCATTAGTTCTCGTGGAGTTCTAACAAAAGGAATCATTAACCATAAATTTTTATAACCATATTTATTTCTGATCTGTTTAATGGCTTCAAGTTCCATGTTAAAAACATCTGGGCTGCTGATATAACGAGAAGCACCCCTAAAGCCCATTAATGGATTTGGTTCTTCAGGTTCGTAAAGTTTTCCCCATTTGAGTGATCGATATTCGTTAGTTTTAAAATCAGTTGCCCTATAAATGACGGGTCGTGGACTAAAATTTTTACAAAACTTAAGCATTTCTTTGGCCAGCTTATCGATATATTGTTTTTCTTTACCTTCAGAAATAACTCTTTTGGGGTGTAATCCAATATTAGCCAACATAAACTCTGCCCTTAAAAGACCGACACCATCAACATTTCTTTTAGAAATTATTTCAGCCAAATCTGGTTCTCCTAAATTTACATAAACCTTAGTGGCGGTTTTGGCGTTTGATTCTTGTTTTTTAATTACTGGAGCATTTTTGTCCAGAAGATCCCCTTTCCACACTTCACCAGTGGTACCGTTTAGAGTAACAATATCTCCTTCTTTTAAAAACTTAGTAGCAATTTTAGTACCAACGACACAAGGAACACCTAATTCTCTACTGACAATGGCAGCATGTGAAGTTTGACCACCCTTATCGGTAATAATTCCATTAACCATCTTCATAGCGGGAACAAAATCAGGAGCAGTCATGGTGGTTACCAAAATATGTCCCTTTTTGACTCGATTAATTTCTTTTGGACTTTTAATAATGACAACCACTCCAGAGGCTGTTCCTGGGCTGGCTTGTTCTCCGGTAAGATCAGGTTTTTTAGTAATCACTAATTGATTATCAAGAACTTTTTGATTTGAAACAACGGTAGTAATTGGTCGAGTTTGAACAATAAAAAGTCTTTTTTTATTGTCAATAGCAAATTCAATATCTTGAGGTTTGCCATAATGTTGATGTAGCTTTTGAGCTAACTTGGCAATTTTAATCGCCATTGCTTGGTCAATCTTATTTTTATTTTGTTTATATTTGGCAACCGCAACTTCTTTAGTTTCGTCAGCTGATCTGATTAGCTGAATTTTTTGCTCAACATGAGTCTGGGAAAAAAGTGACCAATCATTTTTGTTGATAATATGTTGATCTGGGGAAACAATTCCTTGAACAATATATTCTCCAAGACCCCAGATGGTTTCAACGATTATTTGAGTTTTTTCATTAGTGACTGGATTTACAGTAAAGGCGATTCCTGACACTTCTGATTGGACTAATTTTTGAACTGGAACAGCCACTCCGATTTTGAAATGATTATAATTTTTTTTAACTTGATAAAAAATTGAACGAGGAGTAAAGAGGCTTGACCAACAATCTCTAACTCGATTAATAACATTAGTTTCACCAATAACATTTAAAAAAGTATCCCCTTGACCAGCAAAAGAAGCATCTGCTGTGTCTTCGGCAGTAGCAGAAGTCCTAACCGCAACAGGAACATCTTTTAAACCGCCAAAGTCTGAAAGTTTTTTATAAGCTTTCATGATGTCAATTTCAGTTTTCGGATTAATCGGGCTTTTTTTGATTAAGGCTCTAATTTGCTTTGAAGCTGTTAACAATTGATCAGGTTGATCAACATCAGTGCTTTTTAAAATATTTTCAATTTTAGGCTTAAGATCATTTTCTTTAACAAATTGAAAATAGGTGTTGACTGAAACCACAAAGCCGTTTGGGACGGGAATTCCAAGATTGTACATCTCTCCAAGATTTGCGCCTTTTCCTCCAACCAGATTGGTATCGTCAAAACTAATCTCTTTAAACCATAAAATATCTTGATTTTTCATAATTAAATAATACAGAGTTAAAAAGAAAAATCAAAAGAGCTTTTTAATTAGCAGAGAAGTCTTTTGATTGCTAATTTTGGGCTTATTTTTTATTTGCCTAATTTATCGTATAATTTGGTCTATATAAATAAAATACAATAAATATCAAAATGTATTAATATAAATCAAAGAAGATCGCCTATTTGGTAAGGTTAACTAAAAGTCTTTCTAAGGCAAGTTCTTTTGGAAAAGCTAAATCTCCTGTTTTGTTTTTGTAATCAAGCTCGATTAGTTGAAGATAAGTATGTTTTATAATTTCTTGATCAAATTTTGGGTAAGAAAGTAATTGTTTTTTTAAATTATTTTTTAAGAGGTATAAAAAGAGATCATATAGCTCTAATTTAATAACTTGATGATAAAGAGGAATAGTTCTGGTTAGGCTTTTGGGTCTAATAGAGTTTAAACAGGCGAATAATTTGTTATCAAGTTGAAACTTTTTAGATTCAACTTTTTTAAAGATTTTAAGTTGAGCATCGGTAATATTTTTGTCTTGCCACAAGACAACATCTATGGTTTCACTTTGGTTAATTAGTGGAATAATTTTTTCTATGACACTTTTATTGATAGAAAAAAAATTACTAATACAAAGTATTTTTTTATTATTAAATAAGGAGAATTCTTGTAAAAAAAGATTAATATTATCTAAAGCAACATCCTTGTAGTCCAGTTTAAGAACATCGGTGTCTTTTTGTTGGTCAATAAAATCACTAAAAGCTTTTCTGCTTTCGAGTTGATTGTCTCCATGAAAAATATAAATCATTAGGATAGTTTATCAAGTTAGGTGTGGAAAGTTTAGCTTTCTGTTGATAAAATATCCAGTGCAAATGGCTCCTTCGTCTAGCGGCCTAGGACACCTGGCTTTCATCCAGGTAATCGCGGGTTCGAATCCCGCAGGAGTCACAGAAGTTTCACCTCGGTTTTTTGTTTAGACTTGATCGAAATGTTTTTATTCCTCTTTGTTATAAAATAATTCATGGAAGTAAAAATTGAAGAAAGTTGGAAAAAAGTTTTAAAAGA